>CAJXXJ010000804.1 GCA_913062745.1 uncultured Phaeodactylibacter sp. | reverse complement strand
TATGGGCAGTGCCGGTGCCATAAGCAAAAAGGTATCCACCATCGTCGGCCCCTTCATCTATCAGGACCGGGCGGTGGTACTGCCCGGAACTCAACAGATTGCGGTAAGCAAAGCTCACCATAATCTCTTGAGTACTGAATGCATAACCCGCTGCCCCCAGCAGCAGCAGGTTCCCGCTGCCAGCCTGATGCGGGAGCCGGGTCAGGATAAGCGTATCCGACCAACTCAGTATATGCGAGTGGTGCGTCGCTACGTAACCCGTACCGCCATTTGCGCCGTTGGTGAAAAAGACGGTGCCGGGCTGCTCGCCAAAGCCGCTGCCGGAGATAAACAAGGTGTCATCCGTACCGGCAGCGACGCTCTGCGGGCTAAGGCTTTCAATCGCCATAGCCGAGCGGTTGAGGGTGTTTGGCAAGAAGGAATCAGAAATCTTTTGGCTGGCAGCCCCGGTTGCATCTTCCAGCTCGTGATACAAAGCGGAAAGCGTTGGGAAACTGCGGCCAAAGCCGTATGCGCTGCCGTCTGGCGAATACCGGATGAAGGATGCGCCGCCTGCGGACGGGCGCAGCTTGCCGTGTAGTTCATGAGTGCGGCCGGTGTATGGAGTCAGGAAAAAAACCCCGGTTGCGCCCGGCTCCGCCTCCAGGGCTGCAGATACCTGCAAAGCCTGTTGCGGAAGGACACCCCCCAGGGTTATAAACTGCAATTCGGTTGCTCGCATCCGACCTTTAAATACACGCGAGACACTTACAGCATGACGGGTATAAATTAATCCATCGGGCTCACTGAGGAATGATTCAGAGGACAGCACATGCCCTTCGGCGATGACGGCGCTTTGCTCAACCGCCCGCGGTAAATCTATGGGCAATTGAATACACTGTGACAGGCTTTCCGTTACGGGGGCGGATGCAAACAGCCACAGCAACAGCAGGGAATAGCTAACGTTTTTGTGCATATTTGTTGGTGTTAAAACAGGCAGATTAGCAGCACGCTCAAGGTGGCTGCCTCCGATCTTACATGATTTCAATTTAAGTGCCCCCGGCCTCCCCTTCCAGCCTGATTTTTAAATGCTGTGACAGCCATAATACTACATTTACACTTTCGTCTATCTCTAATACGTATTTATTGCTTGCGTAACCTCTTTCTGGACAACAAAATACACAGCAGTCCGCATTGCTGCCGGCGCAGCCACCGCTTCTCCAACCGTCACGGTTCCCCTAAATGGACATTTCGAGCAGTTTTTTTAGTTGATTCGGAAACACAAATAGCTAATTTCCTGAACAACAACCACGTTAATTTAAATACAAAAAACTGATTTACAGGTAATTAAACTTAAAACAGCGGCTAAACAATCAGACAAACCTGCTTTTTTGTACTTCCTTCCACTCCTTGCTTGCTGCATATTTGTAGCGTAAAGAAATCGCCAAATAAAACTTGCAAAGTATGAATACCGACACCCAACAAGCAGCCGAAGTCCTTCAGATGTTCCCTATATTTGAAGGCGTGAGCCCGGAAGAGCTCGAACAAATCGCCAGCCACGCAACGATTGAACAGTGCAAAAAGCACCACAAAATCTACAACAGCGGTGAGCGGGCGGACCGCCTGTACTTCCTCATTAAAGGTGCCGTTAAAATTGCGCGCCACTCAGACGAAGAGCGGGAAGTCATCAAGCATATCCTCCACCCCATGGCTATGTTTGGCGAGCTGAGCCTCACCGGAGAGCAGCGCCGGCAGGACTACGCCGTCTGCATGAAGAGCAATACACAGCTCATCGTCATTAAGACGGTGCACCTTCAGCAACTTATGCGCCGCAACCACAGCCTGTCAATGCGGGCACTGCACTTCATCGGCCGCCGGCTGCAGAGCGCGGAGCACCGCCTTGAGTCGCTCATTTTCAAAGATGCCCGCGAGCGCATCATTGAATTTCTGAAAGAATCCGCCCGGGAACAGGGCAAAAAGATCGGTTACGAGACGCTCATCAAACACAGCCTGACGCAGCAGGATATCGCCAATATCACGGGCACTTCCCGGCAGACCGTCACTTCTGTGATGAACGACCTGCGGAAGTCCAACCTTATCTACTTTAACCGCCGCAGTATTCTGATCCGCGACCTCGGCAAGCTGGCTTAGGCAATGTGGTCCACCTGCCTTTCGGCAAAGCCTGACCAGCGCCCGGCAGTTTAGTACGGTACGCTGACCGTGCCCCCATCCATACCCAGCAGGGTATTAGGAAACACCTCTACCGCTTCGGCCAGCAAGCCGTCAAGATATTTGTAGCGGGAAGAATAGTGGCCAAGAATGAGCTGCCCCACCCCCGCCTGACGGGCAATGCGGGCTGCATCCGCCGCGGTGGAGTGCCGCGTTTCTTCTG
>CAJXXJ010000803.1 GCA_913062745.1 uncultured Phaeodactylibacter sp. | reverse complement strand
TCTTCCCGGGCTTTGGAGTAGTTGCTGGTCACCAAAAACATAGGCTTCCAGGTGTCCGCCAGGTCTATATCATCGCGCCGGGTAAGTTACAAAATAGAATTCTTGCGATAATCTAAGGCTAAAAGCCCACCGCTTCCACCATCAGCCACTGACCGTCCCGCTGCTCGAAAACAAGGCGTGGGCCAGCCGGGCTTCCGAGAAATTGCCCGAAGACATAGCCCTTCGCCCCGTTGTCCAGCTCTATTTGTACCCAGGGGTGCCGCTGCCCGCCGATTTCTTCCTCCGGGCCATAATTGTGCACGCGCACAATGGGGTGGAAGGACAGCGTCTTTAGGATCTGCCCGTTCAGGCTGGGGCTCTGCCGCAAGCGTACGCCTGTACCGGTAATGACAGCATACTCTTTCGGGTCGTACAACTCAGCGGGCCAGGTGGCAGCGTAGTAGGGAGCAGTGAAGCGGCGTCCGTTATCAGAAAAAGTGCCGCCCTCTTGCAGCACCCGCCGCAGCAGAGGCCAAACGGCGAGGGTGTCCGGAGCCTGAGTGTCCAGATGAAAGTGCTCCACAAAGGCAGCAAGCTGTCCGGGCTGTTCTGGCTCAATGCGCACATCTTCAGCGGTGGCATCCAGCAACCCGAATACCCTGCGGTGCGTAAGCGCGTCTATCAGCTGTTGCCGAAAAACGAAGAAGGCGGTATCCCGGGGCGCCTCGTCGACCGGATACAGTTTGCCCTTTTCCAATTGCTGCTGCAGAGGCAGGGTGTCCGCCTGCATGGCACGGTACTTGGCGTATAGCTTGCGCAGGGAGTCGGCAGACAGTCGCGGTTTATCCACCGTTTGCGCGCTGTCCATGGCCGTCTCCCCGGAAGGGTCGCCGCAGTGCATCAGCAGAAAAGACAGGGCTAAAAGAAAGGCAGGAGCGTATTTCATGGTTTCGTTTTGTCGGTTTTTTAATCTTTTTGCCCTAATTTACTAAAGATATCTGACCCCCCGCTTGTATATGCCAAAATGGAATATGATCTTTAAAGCAAAAAGTATGCACGGCCGATATCCCGCCTTGCTCGGCGCGGTTTTTTTTATCTTTTTTTTCTGTACCCCTGCCCCCGGACAATCCTTCCGGCTGTTTCATTATTCCGAGCTGGACGGCCTTCCCAACAGCCTGATCAAAGGCATAAGCGAGGATGAGAATGGTATGGTGTGGCTGGCTACCGATGATGGCCTGGTGCGCTACGATGGATTTTCTTTCACGCCATTCCGCGACGCTCTGCCCACACCCTTCACCAAGGATATTTGCCTTACGGAAAAATGGGGCCTGGTGGCCTCTTCTGATGAGGGGCTGTTTCAGGTCAGGCAGGAGCAGGGAAAGCCGGAATTCCGGCGGTTGTTTCCGGACCAGGGGCTGCGGCTCATCAAAGACTTATACGAAGACCGGGAGGGGCAGCTCTGGTTTGCCAACAACGGCACGGTCTTTTGCGAGCAGGAGGAGCGGGTAGACAGTTTCAGCTTTGAGCCAAAGTATCACAGTGGCGACTTTGTAAAGTCCTTTTCCATCGTGGAAGATGGCCTGGGCCGGCTTTTTGTTATTAGCCGCAACGGCGCAGTGTTCGTATACGACCGGGAGGCCAAAAGCTTCGGACCGCCCATACATCAGTTCAAAGGAGAAGTGAACGACGCTATTCAGGTGTACCCCGGCAAAGTATGGATAGCGCTGAATACGGGTATCTATGAGCTGTCGACCTCACGCGGAAAGCAACTGCAGTCTGTACAGCTTATTTCTGAACTCAATACCTATGTGCTGGGGCGGCTGAACGACCGGCAACTTATGGCGCTGGTGCGCAATGAAGGAGCTCATATCTTTTCGGCAAGTGGCAAAAGCGTATATCCGATTGACCCCGGGCAGGCAGAGAAGAGTTTTACCTGTTATTACAAGAGCCGCTCCGGTGACGTCTGGGTTGGTACAGACAACGGGCTCAATCTGCTGAAAGCACAGGAGTTTTCTAACCCGTTCAAAGAGCTGGACGGGCATTATATACAGTCTGTCCTTTGCGGGAAAGGGTCGGTTCTGATTAGCGATGGTGGCCAGGTATTCCGGGCAAATAAGCAGGGCGAGCGCTGGGAAATAGCTTCCTTTTGCCGCCCCGGTTTTGATACTTATTACCTGACGGAAGCCCCGGCCGGCTACTGGCTGGGTGGGGAAGACGCCCGGCTGGCACTGGTGGATATTAATGGACGGATACAGCAGCGCTATGATCTTTCGGATTACGGGGGCGCCGTTTATAATATGGCGCAGGATGACGCCGGCAACCTATGGGTGTGCCAGAGCGGGTCGCCGGGCCTGACTTGCCTGCAGCCGGACGGGGCAATCCGCTTCTTTGG
>CAJXXJ010000802.1 GCA_913062745.1 uncultured Phaeodactylibacter sp. | reverse complement strand
CCGGTGCCAAAGTGTGGCGCTCCGAAGACGGAGGGGCAAGCTGGCAAATGCTCAGCGGTGGCCTGCCGATGGGGCCCACTGGCAGAGTGGGGCTGGCTGTTACGCCGGCTTCCCCCGAAAGTCTCTATGCTATGTACGTGGGGGAGGACTCCCAGCTGCAGGGGATCTACCGGTCTGATAACCGTGGGGAAGACTGGCTGCCCATTACCGAAGAAAGCAGCGCCAACGGCTTGTCGTCCAATGCGCTCGGCGGCTTCGGCTGGTACTTTGGCAAGCTGCGGGTCAGCCCTGTAGACCCGGATGATATTATCCTGCTGGGGGTAGACCTTTGGCGCTCCAGGGACAACGGGGCCAACTGGTACATGGCAGCTCCGCCCTGGTTTCAGTATCAGGTGCACGCTGATAAGCACGATCTCGTATTTGACGCGCAGCAGCGCATACTGTTAGCTACGGACGGCGGCCTGTACCGGGCCGATTACGAAGGGCAGGCCTGGGAAGATATGGAGCGCATCCCTACCTCGCAGTTTTACCGCATCGCCTGGAATCCGCACCGGCCAGACTGGATCTACGGAGGGATGCAGGACAACGGCACTTCCGGCGGCCCTGATTTGGCATTTGAATGGCCGCGCATCTTCGGTGGTGATGGCTTTCAGCCGGCTTTCCGCCCGGATCTGCCGGAGGTTATTTTTGTGGAAACACAAAACGGCGGCATACGGGTATCTACCAATGAGGGGCTAAGCTTTTCTTCCGCCACGCAGGGCATCGACCCGACGGACCGTAAGGACTGGGATATGCCCTACATCATCAGCCCGCACAATCCGGAAGTTATGTACACCGGGACCTATCGCGTTTACAAAAGTATCACGGGAACCGCACCGTTCTGGGAGCCCGTCAGTGAAGACCTGACCGATGGCTTGCTGCTGCATCCAAGGTATCATACCATCACGACTATTAATGAGTCGCCGGTGACGGAAGGAAGGCTCTATGTGGGTACGGTTGATGCCAATGTCTGGCGAACGGATAATGCCGGGCAAAACTGGGTGAACGTCAGCGAAGGGCTGCCCATCCGCTACGTGTCGAGCGTAAAGCCTTCTCCGGACTTTTCCGATTATGTCTATGCTGCCCATACAGGGTACAAAGACAATGATTTTATTCCGCATTTGCACCGCAGTACGGATTTGGGCGGCACCTGGGAGGATATCTCGGGTGATCTGCCTCCCTTGGCAATCAATGATATCTACATCCTTCCGGGGCATCGGGATACCGTTCTCTTCGTAGGTACAGACGGTGGCGTATACGGTACACTGAATGGCGGGCAGCAGTGGGAGCGCCTGGGAAAAAACATGCCTTTCATCCCGGTTTACGATATCGAATACGACAGTATTAATCACCGCTTGTTCGCAGGGACACACGCACGCTCCGCGCTGTCTTATCCTCTGGATAGCCTTGGCGTAGGCCCGGCGGATCCGGACACTACCATTACCGCTGCTGCCGCTGTAGCGTTGCCGGCAGATTATATTGATGTCTTCCCGGTACCCGCCCGGGAGCAGGTGAGGCTCGCTTTTTTCAATCCGCAGAGCAGCTATGAACTGGCTATCCTGAACAATCAGGGGCAATTAATGCAGCTATGGCAGGAGCAGGCAAGCGGGCAGTTGGTGCACGAAGTGGACCTGCGGCGCTGGCCTTCCGGATGGTACATCGCTAAATTGAAAATACGGCACCAGGTTTATACGGCCCGGATTTTGAAACAGTAATTTACTCTTCCTCTTCGCTGCTCTCGTAGCGGTCCCGGCCGGAGCGGTCGATGATGGTGCTGCTCGCTTGCTGCGTACCCTGCAGCACGAGGTCCAGTACGTTCACATGGGCAGGCCGGCTGACCATAAAGTGGATAGCCTCGGCGACGTCCCGGCTGCTTAGCGGCTTGAAATCGTCGTAGATCTGTGCGCGGTCGGAATCGCCGTCGAAGCGGACCAGCGCGAACTCCGTTTCATCCACATGAGCCGGGCTGACCATACCCACACGTACGTTATGCTGATGCAGGTCGATGCGCATCGCTTTGGTCAGTGCATCCACTGCAAATTTGGTAGCGCAGTACACGTTGCCATTTGGGTATACCTCTTTGCCGGCTGTGGAGCATACGTTGATCACGTGGCCGTGCTGCCGTTGTACCATGCCGGGGGTGAGCAGCCGGGTCAGGTAGAGCAGCCCCTTCAGGTTGGTATCGATCATTTCTTCCCAGTGGGCCAGGTCGCCTTCGTATATCGGTGAAAGCCCTTTGGCCTTGCCGGCGTTGTTGATGAGGATATCTACGTCGCGCCATTTGCCCTCAAGGGGGCTGATGGCTTCCCGGCTTTCCTGATGACTGCGCACGTCAAAACACA
>CAJXXJ010000801.1 GCA_913062745.1 uncultured Phaeodactylibacter sp. | reverse complement strand
CGGTACCGCCCGCCTCCGGTGCCTGCATCATCAGCCGGAGCATCAATGTGGTGCAACAGGCGCTGACGGATGTCCAAATTACCGGCGACAGCCTGCTCTGTGCCGGTACGACCGATACGCTCTTCGCCCCTGCCGGTTTCGCCGCCTACAGCTGGACGGGCGGAAGTACGGACTCCTTCCTGCTTATCAATCAGCCGGGGCTCTACCGCCTCGAAGTGGTGTCGCAGGCCGGCTGCCTGAGCATCGACTCTATCCAGGTGAGCCTCGCGCCCGTGCAAAACCTGAGCATTGACACGCCGGCCGGCATCTGCCCGCAGTCTGCAGATACCCTCTCTGCCGGTAGCTGGGCTGCTTACCTCTGGGAGGGCGGCAGCACCGACTCTGTACTCCTGGTAAGCGCCCCCGGCAATTACGGGCTCACGGTAACGGACGAGAATGGCTGTACCTACACCGATAGCGCGCAGCTGTCAGCATTCAGCAGCCCGGATTTGCAGATTACCGGCGACGCTGATTTTTGCTTCGGCAGCAGCACGCTTTTGCTCACCACGCAGCTCCATGACACTTATGCGTGGTCTACCGGAGATACCACTATGACCACCGTAGTTGATGAAAGCGGCGCGTATTCGGTGACGGTGACCAACGCCGAGGGGTGTCAGGCGGCGGATACGCTCACCGTAACGGAATTCCCCCCTCTTGATATCACGGTTGACCTGCTCAATGCACAGCCGCTCTGCGAAGGCGATACGGCCTTTGCACAAGTGCTGCAACCCTTTGAATCTTATACCTGGGAAAGCGGGGCTACCGGCCCCTTGCTGCCGGTATCCGGCAGCGGTACTTACCGCGTCACCGTAACGGATGCGGAGGGCTGCACAGGCGTAGACTCTATCACCATTAATGCATTTCCGCTACCCGACCCGCAGATATCCGGGCCCGCCGGCCTGTGCCCGGACACCACCGGCACACTCAGCGTACAGTTGTTCGACCTGATCGACTGGGGTGGGGGAGACGACGGTCCTGTCCTGCCAATCAGCGGGCCCGGGCAGTACAGCGTAACGGTCACGGACATCATCGGTTGCTCAGCAGCGGATACCATCGAGGTGCTGGCGTATGATAATCCGCTGCCGGCCGCCGGCGGAGATACGAGCCTATGCGAAGGCGGGAGCCTTGAGCTTCAGCTGGACTCGGATTATGCCACCTACGCCTGGGAGGGCGGTGCCGACAGCCCCACAATTACCGTTGATGCGCCTGGTGATTTTCCGGTAACGGTCACCAATGCCGAGGGCTGCCCCGGCCGTACCGTCATCACCGTTGCGGAGTTCCCCAACCCACAGCTTACGCTCCCGGCCCAATCCAGCATTTGCGAAGGAGACAGCCTGGAGGTGGGCCCATCAGAAACATACGAAAGCTATATCTGGAGTAATGGCACTACGGATGCTACGATAACAGTCAGCCAGGCCAGCGATTACAGCCTGACGGTTACCAATGAATTTGGGTGCACTGCAGCCGATACACTGACGCTGGAAGTCCTGGAACTGCCAAACGCCGGCCTGGAGGATACCTACGGCTTCTGCGCCGGCGGCTCGGTGGTGGTCAGTGCAGCTCCGGGGCTAAGCGATTACGAATGGTCGACCTCAGAATCGGGGGCGAGTATCAATATCAGTACGGCAGGCGCTTATCAGCTCACCGTGACAGATGCGAACGGCTGTCAGCGGGTGGACAGCATAGAGGTGGTGGAAAATGCCCTGCCGGCGCCTGCCCTGATCGGGGGCGGCATCCTGTGCGCCGACAGCTCTCTGGTACTGCAGTCTGCCGAAGCTTACGCGGCTTACGAATGGCAGGATGGCAGTGGTGCAGATAGCCTGATCGTACAGGCTCCGGGTGCTTACAGCCTTACCGTAACGGATGCCAATGGTTGTCAGGGTACCGTATCCCAGGCCGTGGAGGAAGTGCCACTGCCTGTCGTTCAGCTTCCGGACATGCCCGAATTTTGCGAAGGCCGGGTGCTTACCCTCGATGCCGGGCCGGACGGGCAGTCCTTCCTCTGGTCCAACGGAGCACAAACGCAAAGCATACAAATCACGGAAGCGGGCCCCTACACCGTTACCGTCACTGATGCCAACGGTTGCGTCAGCACAGCTGCTACCGAAGCAGCACAGTTGCCGCGCCCGGATATTGAAATCGAAGGAGCGCTTTTCTTCTGCTTCGCAGAGTCTACCACCCTGCAGCTTTTGGATACCACTTACAGTATCGTGGAATGGTCGAGCGGCGGCAATGGCAACAGTGAGCTCATAGAAGCACCTGGCAATTATGTAGTCTCGGTGCTGGACAGCAACAACTGCAGCGCCGAACTACCCTTTACCATAGAGGAGCTGCCGCCGATCGAC
>CAJXXJ010000800.1 GCA_913062745.1 uncultured Phaeodactylibacter sp. | reverse complement strand
CTCGCGTCGTTTGGCTTCAAAGGCGCGGATGGCGTCGCTGTGCTGCAGCGTCAGGCCGATGCGGTCCAGCCCCTTGAGCAGGCAGTCCTTGCGAAAGGGATCGACTTCAAAGGCATAACGACGACCGGCGCTGTCGATGCAGACCTGTTCGGGTAGATCGATGGTCAGGCGGTCACCGGGATGGGCCTGAAAATGCTGCATCAGCTGCGCGACACCTCTGATACGCCTAAGGTTGTCCTTTGCCTGGGAGCCAATATTGGCAATTACACCCGTGAGCGGGCCCTGGACTTCCTGAAGTCCATAGCCAAAGAGCTCAATAGTGGCGACAAACTGCTGATCGGCTTCGATCTGAAAAAAGACCCGAACGTCATCCTCAGCGCTTACGATGACCCGGAGGGCATCACTGCAGCCTTTAACCTGAACCTGCTGCGCCGGATGAACCGGGAACTGGGCGCCAACTTCGAGCTGGAGGGCTTCCGCCATTGGGAGACGTACAATCCGATTACCGGCGCCACCAAGAGCTACATCGTAAGCAAAAAAGAGCAGCACGTCTTTATCAAAGCGCTTAACCGTTCCTTCCGCTTCGCTGCCTGGGAAGCAGTAGATGTAGAGCTCAGCCAGAAGTACAGCCTGCCGGAAGTGGAAGACATGGCAGCTGCGGCCGGGTTCACGGTGGAGCAGCACTTCACAGATTCAAAAAACTATTTCGTAGACAGCCTGTGGCGGGTAGGATATACCGACGACGAAGTAGTTGGGGACCAACCATGACTTCGTGCCTGCCCGACATGCAAAGGCAGGCGGGTCGGCATATACTCGTGCGTCGGTTTGTGCATTACGCCCAAACCTCTCCGTTCCGAGTATACATACCATTTTTATGCTTTTGCGATAAGTATTATACTCCCGGATTTCGAACTCGAGGAATTTTAATTAATTGAATCTCTTCTGCCCCGGCAGGAACCCTCCCGCCGGGGTCCAAACCATACGCTTATGGCTTATTTTAGACTACTTTATTTTTTAATCGCTTCCATCGCATTTGCCGTAGCCGGCCGGGCGCAGGAGCCTTTGGCACCATTTTCTGAAATTGATGGCTCCCAGGGGCGTCTCTATTTTCATTCTATTCCGATAAATAGCGGGTATGTTTTTTACCGCCCTATATTTTTTAGTGAGGATGAAACACTGAGTGGCACTTTTTACAAGGTATCTCCTGCCGGGGAGCTGTTAGATTCTGTGTCTTTGCCTAGAGATAGCTTCACTTATTCGATTAGCGCGTTGCTTCCCATGGGTCATGGAGGCTTTTCGGCAGTAGGCATCCGGACGCTCAGCTTTGAGCTGCTCACTGAAGGGAACGAAAACCTTAATGAAATCATCTCATCACAGCGCCGGTTTATCGCAGAGTACGATGCAAGCTTGAGCTTGACTAGCTTGAATACTTTTGATGCCTTTCCTCCAATAGGAAACACACTCTGGTCACAGTCGTATATCAGTGGCTCCTCTGATGTTGCAGTATACTATCCTGGTACCGCCAAGTTGATTGGTGATACAATTTACATGGCAGGAGATTATTGGCTGGCTACTTATAACGAAAATATAGACTTAGTAAACTTGTCTAGGTTTTATCAAGTCGAAAAGATGGGGCTGGATGGCACAGACTATGGTTTTGGGAAACCATTACTGAATATCGGCACTTTCCGTTCCTCGGAGATTACCGACGAGTATGTTTATGTATTTGGCAGTGTGGGCACCTCTACCTTGCCCGGAGGCGGCGTACTGAACGGTCAGCAGGTTGGCCGTTTTACGCTTGCGGGCGGAGAAGCAGAAGCTACTTTTGTGTACGACAATGCAGGTTCCGCTTTCGGACTTGGCTCTGTCAGCAAATTTCAAGACGGGAAGCTTTACATTTCTTACATTGTGAGCGAAGAAGTCCCTGTGCAAGGCTTCGACGGAGAGACAGCTGTAATTGATATCCGCGAGGCTGACACCTTCGCACCCACTATGCCTCGCTTCAAGTTACCAAGCCCGGTCAGTCCTGGATGCAAACGGCCCTTCGCTATTTTTGAGGACGGTAGCTTTTCTTATGTAGGTATAGACCGGCAAAGTGGCACCGACACCACCCTCTACCTCTTCCGCTACAGCAGCGAGCAGGAACTGCTCTGGCGGCAGGGCTATATTCTGCCGGGCCACACGCCCATTGAAATCTACCCTACCGAAGATGGGAAGCTGCTGCTTGTATGCCTGTTCGGAGAATCTCCAGGGGCTGAAGAAGTAGAGCTGAGGCTATACAAAGTCGCTCCGGGAGGCATCATCAGCTCAGTCGCGAGCCTGGGGCAGGTCCAAACGCCCCCTGCCTTCCACCCCAACCCCTTCACCGATGAGCTGCGCCTGCCCAACCC
>CAJXXJ010000799.1 GCA_913062745.1 uncultured Phaeodactylibacter sp. | reverse complement strand
CGTCCGGCTGCCGCAGCACCATGAAGCCGCCCCCGCCCAGGTTGCCGGCGCGGGGGTAAACGACTGCGAGCGCGAACTGCACCGCGATGGCGGCATCCACGGCATTGCCTCCTTTTTGTAAGATCTCCAGCCCGGCGCGGGTAGCGAGCGGGTGGGCGGTCACCACTGCAGCCTCATTGCCAATCGCCGTTTTTTGGGCGCTGTAGGGTACTTCGGGGGTATCCGATGCCGGGGTGCAGGCGGCGAAAAAAAGAATCAGCAAAAGGAAAATAACGTGGTTTTTCATTTTTGGCACGGTTGTTGGTACTAGTAGGGTGAAGCTAAAAAATTAAATGGACTACATCAAAATATAACCAACTTCAAAAGGGAATTCTAAGGGTACGGCCTGCTTTCCTGAACCGTTTGAGCGGGAGGGGCAGTATGGGGCAAAACGCTGCAATGGCGGGCTGTACTTTTCCCTGTTTCAAGGCTTAACTAGTTTGTTTGTTAGTAGCCAAAGGGCTACTGGTTTACTGGCTTTTTGGTGCTGCCGCCTGGTGCGTGCAGCACTTTTTGTTTGGGCATACCGGGTTATTCCGCATACCCGTCTGCTCCAAAAAAAAGCCCCGTGAGGACAGGCGTTCTGATCCCACGGGGCTTTTGCCGTAAAGGCGATTCCTTACTGTGCCGGCGCCTCTTCTGCTTCTTCCAGCGTAAAGGTGCGGCTTACCGGGTTGAGCGGTGTATCTACCGGGTTGCCCTCAGCATCGACGAGCGTCAGGGTGATGGTGTTTTCACCCATCGGCAGGCCTTCGATGTAGTACGGCTGCCACTTGTCAATCATGTGCACTTCTCCGTTGATGTCCGCTTTGACCATGTGCTGCGAGCCGAAGCCAGGCACCTGCACGAGGTAGAAGTCGAGCATCACTTTCCCGGTATTTTCCTTGCCGGTGTAGGTGCCCTTCGGGCGGCTGTAAAACAGGATCGGCTCAGTGATGGGCTCCACGGCCATGAAGCCATTGTTCTCCACGGTGATTTTGTTGGCTTCAAACGCTTCGTCTGTCTTGATACTTTCGTGGTAAGAGCGGGACAGGAAAGCCAGCATGTAGTGGTCGCCGTCCGGGATTTCGTATTCGAAAGTGGACTCGTACTTCGCCGCGTAGGGCTGATTGTCGATGATGAGGTGAATGTGCTGCCCTTTAGCGGAGTTCGCGCAGTTCTTCTGTGGCGCGTCCGGCGTCTGTACGCCCAGCTGATACTCGCTGTCCTCGTTCAGTTCGAAGTTGAAAGTGCCGTTTTCGTAGGTAATGGACTCGATGGTTGCATCCGGGTAATCCTTGGAAGGGTCCATCGGGGTCAGCGTGTATTTCATATCGGCCATCTGCTCGTCTGCCTCCTGCTCCGTGCCGTCTGCATCGCCGTTGGTGGCGTCGTCAGCAGCGGTATCGCCGCCGCAGGCAGAAAGAAGAAGGGAAAGTACGAAAATAAGGCTCAGTGTTCTCATGGTTAATCTGATTTTGTTTTTGACGTGTTTAATAGTACGCAAGATGTACTAACTTTAGAATGATACATCTTTGCGCTGTGTTCATTAACGAACATAGTAAAGTGTTTTATTTTTTGAATAAGGGCCAGAAGTTTACACCATATATATGTCTGATCAAATCGTAGAGTTAAAAGTAGACGGCATGACCTGCAACAACTGCGCCGCGAGCCTGAACCGGTATCTGGAGCGCAAGGGCCTGCAGGATGTGTATGTCAATTTTCAAACCAAGGAAGTCCGCTACCATCAGGGAAAGGCGGAAATCAGTGCCGAGGAAGTCAAAAAAGGCATCCACAAGCTGGGTTTCTCCGTAGTGGAAGAAGACGGTGCCGGCAAGGACAAGTGGTGGACGCTGGAGCGCAAACTGCTGATCAGCGCCATCCTTACGCTGCCGCTGCTGCTGCACCACCTGCTGATGATGGCGGGCGTGCACATCCCGCTCATGGACAATTACTGGGTGCAGTTTGCCATTTGCCTGCCGGTGTACGCGATCGGTTTTGTGCACTTTGGGCGATCAGCCCTCAGTTCCCTGAAGGGTGGCGTGCCTAATATGGACGTGCTCATTTTCGTGGGCAGTACTGCGGCATTTATCTACAGTCTGATCGGTACGCTGATGTGGGAAGCCAATTACATTTTCTACGAAACGAGCGCTACCATCATCACGCTGGTGCTGGTAGGCAACTGGCTGGAAAAGCGGGCCGTAGAACAGACGACCACTGCGATCGGCGAACTGACCAAGCTGCAGGTAGAGACCGCCCGCAAGGTGATGCCTTCCGGTACGATTGTGACGCTGAAGCGCGAAGAGGTACAGGTAGGCGATATCCTGCAGGTGAACGAAGGCGATAAGATCCCGCTCGACGGGCGGGTGACGCAGG
>CAJXXJ010000798.1 GCA_913062745.1 uncultured Phaeodactylibacter sp. | reverse complement strand
CCCGATCGTGATGTCATCGACTATAATGCGCTCTTCGCCATTGGTGATGACGATATGGAAGCTGTCCTGTGTGTCGTACACGACTTCCATATTGAAGGGGAGCTCTCCCTGCGAGACTTCTTCAAACTCCATATCCAGCTTTTCCGGAAGGGGCTCTCCTTTCGGGTTGGGCGTGACCATATTGGGCTCCAGCTCCAGCACGGCCCTCCAGGGGCCCGGAGGCAGTGCGCTGAATTCATTTTCCACCACAATGCAGGCAGATTGCTGCAGAAGGAAGCCAAGGGCCAGTATGCCGGATAATAGCCGAGCGGCGTTTGTCATGTGTTTAAGGGCTTTGATTGGTATACTGTGTATGTAACAAAAAAGATACAACAGGTTTGAATAAATCAGGATTTTGACCCCACAAAATGGTCTTCCTTGTACTTAAAAAGCACATTGAAGCTCGTCAGGCTGCCGTAAATGCGGGTTATATACTGCTGCAGGTTGACTTTTTCCTCGTCGCTGAGGTTCTGACTGGCGTTGATGCGCTGTTCCATCACGCGCAGGCGGTCCCGCACCATCACGATCTTGTGAAAGAAGCTCTCAATAGGCATCTCCTTGCTTTTGGCGCCCTCGTCTCCGGGTTTCAGTATCAGCGTGCCGCCTTCCCAGCGGTTGCCCAGCTCAATCTCTTCTGTGACGCCCGCAAAGCTGCGGAGCACCCGCGCCAGGGATTTTTCCATTTCGCTGAAGCTGACTTCCTCTTCGGCAGGTACTGCTTCGATGATCTCCCACTTTTCGTAGGCTTTGCCTACCTGCTTGACGCCGTACACCATAAAACATACATCGTACGCCTCTTTGTGCAGGCGGATTACTGCTCCCTCTCCGTATGCCGGATGCTTTACCCGGGAGCCAATACCTAAAGTTGCATTGGACATAAAAAATGGTTTAGTGGTTTAAGGTTCATACCGGTCATACGAGCCTGGTTGGGATCCGGCTTTCGCCGAAAGGCCCACATAGCCCTGCCGGTGTGCCGGATCGTAAAAAAGATGTGACGGCTGTTCCCGAGTATTTCCCCGGTGAGCATACTGATCAGTCAGCAGCCCGTGGCCAGGGAGCGGTGCGCTCACCATCTGCTTTACAGCGCCACCGCCTCATTCGGCTTAAACTCCAGTTCGCCTTCGCTTTTAGCGATGATGGTAGATACCGTAGCATCGCCCGTTACATTCACGACTGTACGGCACATATCCAGAATCCGGTCTACCGGAAAGACGATGGCGATCCATGCCGGGTTGAGGCCAACGGACTGCAAGACTACGATCATCATCACCAGGCCCGCACTCGGCACGGCTGCAGAGCCGATGGAAGCCAGCGTCGCAGTCAGTACTATGGTCAGCTGCTGCCCGAGCGTCAGGTCAATCAGGTGTAGCTGGGCCAAAAATACCACCGCCACGGCCTGGTAGAGGCTGGTGCCATCCATGTTGACGGTAGCGCCTATGGGCAGTACGAAGTTGGTGACGTTTTGTTTCACGCCGATGTTGTCGCGTACACACTCCATAGTGACGGGCAGCGTGGCTGCGCTGGAACTGGTAGAAAAGGCCAGGAACTGCGCAGGGCTGATGCGGCGGAAGAACTCGCCGTAGCTCAGCTTGCGCACCACAAGGGTGATGAGCAGCGGATAGAATACGAAGATCATGAAGAACAAGCCGATGGCCACGACTACCGAGTAGCTCAGCAGGCCTTTGAAGATTTCTATGACCTCTGCCGGCGTGCTGGCCATTTTGGAGATTACTCCGGCCATCAGCGCGAATACGAAAAACGGCGCAGCCTCCATCACTACTTCCACCATCTTGAGGAAGACCTCGTTGGTGCCGTCTACGAAATCGACCACGGGTTTGGCTTTTTCCTTGGGGATCAGCAACAGCATGATCCCGAAAAATATCCCGAAGAAGATGATCTGCAGCATCCGCCCGCTGTCAGTCAGCGCCGCAAATATATTGTCGGGTACAAAGTCCACCACGAATTGCAGCGGCCCGGCATTTTTGAATTCCTCGGCAGCTTGTATCCGCTCTTCCACAGAGGCGTCGCTCATTTCTGCCTGCATGGCGGCTTCGGCTTCGGCCACAAGCTCTTTGTATTCCGGTTTGGTCAGGAAGCTTTCCCCGTCGAGCACGCGCCCGCCCGGTGTATTTTCGGCCCACAGTTCGTACTTGAGGCGGTTTTTGACCCGCTGCTGTTCGTCTACATAAGCGCCCGGCTTAAGCAGGTTGACTACGAGCAGGCCCACCGTAACTGCCGCCACGGTTGTAACCACGTAAGCGAGCAGCGTCTTAGCGCCCATACGCCCCAGTTTGCTTGGGTCCGGCAGCCCGGCCACTCCACCGATGATAGAAAACAGTACGAGCGGCACGGCGAT
>CAJXXJ010000797.1 GCA_913062745.1 uncultured Phaeodactylibacter sp. | reverse complement strand
GTTGGGTTCATGATTCGTAGCTACTTTTTTTGTGTATTGCGCATTACAGTTGCTAATTTAATATATTTGTTGGGCACCTGCAAGGAATTTACGGAAATTTAACACTGCCAGGTTGTATTCACTTTTAGATAGCCGGCGGGGCAGTAAATACGATTAGATTGTTGCATAGCCGCGTTTTTATAAAAAATAGTAAAACCGGGCAGCTGCACCTTGGATGACTCCAAATCCCTACCTTTGCAGCAGCAAAACCACTACTCCATTGTCCATCCGATTATTCCAATTTTTACTAATCTTCTTGTGCGCTACCGCCTGCGCTCCGGAACGGGACAATATGCCCATTGCCTTCTACCATTGGAAATCGCGGCTGCAATTATCGGACAGCACGGTGCAGCAGCTGCAGCAGTTGGGAGCCGGCCGGCTGTATGTCAAGTACATGGACGTGGACCTGGAAGGGGGGCGGGCGGTGCCCAAAGCGGGCATCCGCCTATCGGGGGATGCCTATCGCAACTTTGAGATCGTACCCTGTGTGTTCATCACCAACCGCAGCTTTCAGTCGGGGCTGCCGCCGGAGCAGCTGGCGGAGCAGATTTGGAAATACCTGCAGGCTGTGAATACGGAAGCGGGCGTTACCCCCCGGGAGTATCAGTTTGACTGCGACTGGTCGCCGGGGACGCAGCAGGCCTACTTTGATTTTTTGCGCCACATCCGCCGCCGTTCGGGACCGGCTACCCTTTCCGCCACCATCCGCCTGCATCAGTACCGCTACCCGGAGCAGACCGGCATCCCTCCTGTGGACCACGGCAGCCTGATGTTTTACAATATGGGCGATATTGAAGACGTTAAGGAGCCCAACAGCATCCTGAACAACGCCACAGCGGAGCGTTATTTGACGGGAGCAGCGCCCTATGCCCTGCCGCTCGACATCGCCCTGCCGCTGTTTTCGTGGACGCTGGTATACCGCCTGGGGGAGCTCCACCTCATCCTGCCGAATACCTCGGAGGCTGAACTCGCAGCCCTTCCCGGCGTACAAAAAACCGATAAACACCGCTACCGGGTGCAGCAAAACCTGTACTTCGGGGGTCAGTATCTAAACACAGGGGATGTGCTCCGGCACGAAGCCCCCGGCCGCGATGCATTGCTGCGTGCGGCCCGACAACTTCAACCAATCGCTAATGACCGTAGTAAAATCCTGTTTTACCACCTTGATGAACACACGCTGGACCAATTTCCGCCGGATTTTCTTCTGGAGCTGCGTGCTGCTCTTAGCAGGTAGCCGACCCGCAAAAGCCTGTGGCTATATTGATGACTCCTACCACTATTTCAACCTCTTTGTCCCGGAATGGATTTTTGACCAGGCTTACAGCCCTACCTTTTACACCAGCGACACCTACCACCACATTTGGGACCGGCAGGACTACAGCCAGGCCAATCTGCAACGCTGGCAGCAGCTGCTGGGGCAGAAAACGGATGACCAACTGCTGGAGAAGGTGCTCTACGGCCGGTACGCGCCGAACTATTCGAGCCAGAGCCGGGAAGAACTGATCAGAAATGTGCTATTTCAAAACTCCAGGCTGCCCATTGCGGAGCAGCAGGCTTATCAGCAGTATCTGCTGCTTTCGCTTCAGCTCGAAAATCTGGCTGACCGGCCATCTGACCCCTGGCAGCGAGCGGGCCAAAATAATATGCCAGCCACCGGGCAGCAGGCGCTTATCGACCAGCTGCTGCAACAGTATGAGCGAACCCGAATACCCGAACTAAAAAATCGCTACGCCTTTCAAATCCTGAAAGCCTACCGCTACAGCGGGCAGCAGGAGCAGGCCATTCAGTGGTACGAAAGAGAGTTGGCTTCCGCCGAAAACAAAGGCATGATCGATTACTGGGCGATGGACCACTATGCAGGTTTGCTGCTGAAACAGGAAGGACAGCAGCCGGAAGGCTTCTACCATTTCCTAAAGGTCTTTCAAAACTGTCCAAGCCGCCGCCACAGCGCCTACTACAGCCTGGACATCGCCACGCAGGAACACTGGGAGGCTACGCTGGAGCTTTGCGAAAACAAGGAAGAAAAAGCACTGCTGCACTTCATCCGTGGCAGCAAGTCGGAGGTGCTGGCCCTGGAAGACATGCAGGCTATTTTCGGCCTGCTGGGCAACCACCCCTGGCTGCAAATCCTCACAGCCCGCGAGCTGAATAAGCTGGAAAGCCGCAATTTTGAATACTTTACCGAACGCCCGATTGAAAACCTGCTCACTACGCTGGATCAGGACGGCAGCCTGCTCAAAAACAAGGAGTACCGCGACTACGCCGGCCGCTTGCTGCGCTTTGTGTCCACAGCCCACATCAACAACCGGGAGGATGGCTTCTGGGGAGTGGCCAAGGGCTATCTGGAGTTCATGTCCG
>CAJXXJ010000796.1 GCA_913062745.1 uncultured Phaeodactylibacter sp. | reverse complement strand
CGGAATGGTAAAATCTCCTGGAATGATCCTTTGCCCACCATCTGCCCGTCGCGGCCGATCAGCCCGTAGCGCAGGTTGCTGTTGCCGTACTGAACGATGGCCAGCCCGTGCTGATTGAAGGGCCCGATATCTGTGAAGCGGGGCCGCTGCAGGTAATTTCCCTGCGTGTTGATTAGCCCGTACTCCTGATTGCTCTGCACCCGGGCGACGCCCTGCTGGAAGTCGAAGCCGCGGTCAAAGCGGGGCGGGATAAGCATCATGCCGGCCTGATTGATGTAGCCGACCCCATCCGGCGTATGCACCCAGGCCAACCCGTTGTGGAAACTGCCCGTACGGGAATACTGAAAGTCAATGGCAATCCGCCCCTGTTTATCCACGAAGCCCCAGCCACTGCCCAGTTTGACAGCCGCCAGCCCTTCGCTGAAGTTTTGTACTTCGCGGAAACGGCAGGGGATGACCTCCAGCCCGTCCACGTTGACGAAGCCCCAGAGGTCGTTGCGCCGTACCGCGAGCCGCCCTTCGCTGTAGTTGCCAATCTCGTCGTAGGCCGCGCTTACCTTGAGCTGGCCGAGCGTATCCACCAGGCCGTATTTCGGGGCGCGGCGGTATACCCGGACCATTCTGTTGCCTGTATTCTCTAAAAACTCTATGCCATCGTACTCACAGGGGATGACCATCTTGGCTTTGCGGTTCACCATGCCCCACTTGCCGTTGCAGGAAATCCTGCCCACATCGTTCACAAAGTCTTCCACAAAAGTGTATTCCGGAGGTACAACCACCTGCCCGCTGCTGTCGATGTAGCCCCATTCGCAGCCTTTGCAAACCAGCGAAGCTTCCCGGCGGAAGTCCTGGTCGTACTGGGTATAATCCGTCATCACACTGGGCGCTTTAATTGCCCGCAGGTAGCTGCTGAGCTTGCCCAGGGCGTAGTCCGGCTTCAGGTCGCCCGATAGCCTTCCGGTAAAGCTGAAGCGCGCCACGCCATTCACAAATTCGCCCACAAAGGCCATGTCTGAGCGGATCACCCGCCCGCTGCGGTCAATCAGCCCGTGCTTGCCGCTGGCAAATACACAGCGCGCTACCGGCAGCCCGGCTGCAAAATCTTCGTGGCGGATGTCCCAAAACTCCAGCTCGGTGACCAGCAGCCCGAGCTCGTTGTTCACCAGCCCGTATATCATGTCGAAACGGAAGGTCGTCCGCTCAAAATCGTAAGTGGCTGACTGCTGAATGCCTACAATGGTGAAGCCCAGCTCCTGCTCTACCTGTACGTAGCTGAATTTGGCGTCGATCTGAACCTCCCCGTCTGACAGCCGCCGCAGCCCCCAGCGGTCATCCTCCGGCGAGTAAAACCACTCGAAGGACTGCAGCACATAGCTGCTTTTGTCCGGTGCTTCCTGCGCTGCGGCACCGCCTTTTGCGCCGGCCACCGTAATCTGGAAGTGCTGCTCCAGCTCATTGCTGTCGCGCAGTTGCCCGGCCTCGTCAAATTGCAGCAGCGTCAGCTGTTCTTCCTGCCCCTTGCTGCGGTAGGCGCGTGCCCGTTTGCCATCCAGCTCGATGCGGTCATAAGTTGGCGGCACCACCTCCTCACCCTTTACGTTGGCAATGCCAAATACTGCTCCGCGTTTCACCACGCACAGTTTTTGCCGCAAAGGCGCAATATAGTCGTACTCAAACGGGATAATCACTTCCCCGGTATTGTCCACTACGCCCCACCGGCCATCTTTGCTTACGCGAAAAAGGCCCTCGTCGTAAGCCTGTATCTCATCGTAAACCGGCGGGAGGATCAGGTTGCCGCACCAGTTCATCAGGCCGAGCTGCCGGGATCGCTTCACAATGATGTAGCGGGGAGAAAAAGGATAGAAATCGTCGAAAGCGTGCCGTTTGAGCACCCGCTTGCACGCCATGGAAAAGAGGTGCTGTGCTTTCTCATTGCGCAGCTTGATATAGCCGTCGGAGACCGTACTGTAGGATTGGTAAGCCAGCGGGACCGCATCTATGCCGTAGAAATCGACTGCCCCCCACAGCCGGCCCTCCCGGTAAAAGAAGAGGCTGTCGCTGTGAAAACGGATTTCCTCTGCGCGGGTGGGCAGAATTTCCCGCCCGGTACCAGACAGCAGGCCGAGGCGATGATCCCGGTTGGTGAGGAAAAAGCCGCCTTTCTCGTACTGAATATCGTCGTAGACCGGCTTTGCCAGTTCCTGCCCGAATTTGTTGCGGAGGCCCCATTTGCCGTGTTGCTGGTAAGCGAGGTAGCGCGACTGCCAGACCCGTACCCGTTCGTATCCTTTGCTGAGGACTACTTTGCCGCGCAGGTTGACCACCATCCACTCGCCTTCGTCCATAACCGCCACGAGCGTGGAGTCCAGCACTTTCAGGTCCTCGTAATCCGGCTTTAGTACTT
>CAJXXJ010000795.1 GCA_913062745.1 uncultured Phaeodactylibacter sp. | reverse complement strand
CCAATACGCTTGTGCTCGTTACTGCCGACCACGAAACCGGAGAGGTAAGCTTAGGCAAAAAGTATAAGCCCTACAAGATATTCGGGCAAAAGCAGCAAGTCCCGGACTCAGTGAGTATAAATTTCAATTCTGACCAGCACAGCGCGGAGCTGATCCCCGTTTTTGCTAAAGGGCCAGGCGCAGAAGCTTTTCAGGGAATTTATGACAATAAAGATATTTATCACAAGATAATGGCAGCCTATACCGCTGCCCGATAGCGTAGTTTCATACAACTAGTGAGTGTAAATAGACACCTGTCTGCAGTCTAAGCAGACAGGTGCTTTTATTTAGGCCAGTCCGAAAGCCGGTGGAAGCGCAGCTCTGAGGGAGGCTTGCCCGGTTGGGCGGTTCATATCATCTGATTCCCCCTCGAAGCTTACTTCCCGGGAGCAGCCCGGCTCCTCCTGTGCATGTGGCAGAAGCGTAAGCAGCGTCCGGTGCGCATTCATCACCCAAAAGCCGCTTGGCCGGTTACCCCTGCCGGTAGTCGAGTACATCTGGCCCTAGCGGATATGAAGTGTGCGGTGCAGGTTCTATCCTCATTATCAGATATGTATGATGGCAGCACCATTAAAACACCCTGGGCCTAAACCCCTTATCATTAAGGACAGCCGCAGAATCCCCCGTAGCCCGGATCACAAACAGCTGTTGCTTTTCCGCAAAAATTTCGCTGTCTTCTTCTGCCCTGAGAAAAGCAACTGCTCCGTACACTTTAAAACCTTTGAACTCCGGCAAAAGGTGGTGGATTTCCTCCAGCCGCTTAATGTGCTTTTTAACATCCTTTACACGCAGGGTGGTTTTGACTTCCACAACCACGATTTCTTCTCCGTTATGAGCGATGATATCAAATTCGTAATGCTTGCCGTTCCGCATACCCTTGCGCCGGGTGGACGTACTCTCTACTTTAATACCCCGCTCATTAAGTATAGGTACCAAATCGCCATCAACCAGGGACTCCATCAACTTGCCCCACTGCGTTTCAAACAGATCGAAAGCTCTTTGTATCCTGGCACCCAGGCGCTTCAACCGCTCATCGGCCTCGCGCGACGCTGCCCGCCTCTCTTCACGCATTTCCTGAAACTTCTTGTCTGTCTCCTTGAACCTTCTATCCGTTTCAGCAAACTTCTTGTCTGTCTCCCGGAACCTTTTAGCCGTCTCAGCAAACTTTTTGTCTGTCTCCCGGAACCTTTTAGCCGTCTCAGCAAACTTTTTGTCTGTCTCCTGAAACTTCTTGTCCGTTTCAGCAAACTTCTTGTCTGTCTCAGCAAACTTCTTGTCTGTCTCTTTGAACATTTCCCTGACCTCCCTCAGCCCGCGCAGCACTTCAGCAGAAACTTTCTTTAACTCACCAACTTCTACAGAAAGGTTTTCCATAGCGCTTTATTTTTTACGAATCATTTTAATTGTTTTAAAATTGACCCAATGAAAATAAAAAAATTCAACTTAAAATCAAAACGCATCGATCAATAATTCAGTTCCGGAGCCTTTCCAAAAATAGCTAAAAACGCTCCGCCTCCACACTCCAGTCCGGGGCAGGTATGCCCTCGCCCCAGACATCCGGGTTATCGTATAAGTTGAAATAACAGGCTCCCGCCACCTTATCCCGCTGAGCATGCAGCACCGCTCCGGCTTCCTGCAGCCAGAACGCCTGGAAATCCTCCGGGCCTTTCACCCCAAATTCGGTAATGAACAGCGGCTTATTGGCCAGCGCTACGCGGTGTGCCTTACATTCTGAATATAGATTTGAATATTTGAAGCCGGTCGGGCAGCAAAGCAAGGCGGCTAATTGGCGTGATTTGGCCACCTTAACACTCCCCTAACGGCTAAAAGTCATCTTTTTCGCGTTTGTAATTGTAATTTTACAATATATCAGCAAAATCTATCACGCGAAAACAGAAGAAATGAGACTACTTAGCACAGCACTGATGATGTTCATTGCCATCACCATTAGCTCCGCTCAAGACCAGTACACGGCCGCTAACGAAGGCTGGCTCGTCAACATTGAGGAAGCCTACGAGGAATCCAAAAAGACGGGCAAACCGATCATGGCCAATTTCACCGGCAGCGACTGGTGCGGGTGGTGCCGAAAACTCACGGCCTCCGTTTTTGTCAAACCTGCTTTCCAAAAGTGGGCGGAGGAAAACGTCGTCTTGCTGGAGGTCGATTTTCCCAAGCGCAAACAGCTCCCGGAGAATATCCGCCAACAGAACTATGCGATGCAGCAGCAGTTCGGCGTCAGCGGCTACCCTACAGTTTGGGTGTTTGATATTGACAAGGACCCGGAGACCGGCGGCTTTAGCCTGACTCCTCTCGGCAAAACGGGCTACACGGCTTCCGTCGAAGCCTTTATTTCCGGCGTAGACCGGATGC
>CAJXXJ010000794.1 GCA_913062745.1 uncultured Phaeodactylibacter sp. | reverse complement strand
AAGGTATGCCTGTACCTCCAGACAAGTTGGCGGCTGCTTCGGACGAATCTCTGATGGAATGGGTTCAGCAGGGAGAAGAAGCAGCATTCACTATCCTTTACCAGCGCTACGGTGACCGCCTGTACCGCTACTTTTACCGTATGCTGGGGCAGGATGAGGAGCAGGCAGGCGATTTCACGCAAGAGCTGTTTATGAAACTGGTGGAACGCCCGGAGGCTTTTGATACCCGCCGGCGCTTTTCCAGCTGGTTTTACGCCGTTGCTGGCAATATGGTCAAAAACGAGTACCGGCGGCGGCAGCGCAACCCTCTGCCCGCTGCGCTGCCGGAAGATCAGCTGCCGGAAACACAGCCCAGGCAGCTCTTCTCGCAGCTCGATGCAAAGGTACGGCGCGAGTATCTGGAAAAAGCGGTGGCCAGCCTGAGCCCTGCCCATCGCTCTTGTTTTTTGCTCCGCTATCAGGAGGAGCTGTCCATTCAGGAAATCAGCGAAATTGTGGGTTGTCCGGAGGGTACGGTAAAGTCTCGTATACACTACGCTCTGCGGCGGCTGAATGAACAACTGAGCTGCGTGCTCGGCCCTGAGATTTAAACTGTTAGCTATGGAATGGAATGACCGATTGGAAGAAATGATGCGCACCCGGGACTTTCAGGATCTCGGAGCGGAAGACCGCGCGTGGGTTTTGCAGCAGCTCACCGAGCGGCAGTACCAGGAAAACCGGGCACTGATGCTGGCGGGAAAGGAACTGGGGGATGCCCCGCAGGCACCGGCGCATTTGCAGCAGCGCCTTCAGCAGGCTTTTCGCCGCAAGCACCGTAAGCGCAACTTGCCGCTGCACACGGTTGTGACTCCGCTTTGGCAGGCTGCAGCCATCGCCGCTCTGTTCCTGCTGACGGGCAAAGCGATCGACTGGGCACCTGTGCACGCCGCGCCGGCTTCCTTTACGCTACAAGCGGATTCGCTCTGGGTAGAGCGCCTCACCAAAGCGGTAAGCGATACAGCTGCTGCTGTTTTTCAGCCTTTCCAGGCCGAGGCTAAGCCTTCCGCAGGGTGGCTTGCACTGCAGGATAGCATGGCCGGGCACCGTTCCAGCCCCCGCGCTCGGCACCTGCCTGATGCTCCGGTGGATACCCCGGGCTGGGCCCGCCGCTCTGCAGTGATGCACCCCTCTTACCTGAAGTTGTTCTACCGGCTGAACTAAAGCAAAACCTCTTTTTTGCTACCTTTGCGGCAAAAGGGGCATGGAAATCAGCCAGCATAAAAAGACCGCTATTTTGTTTGGCGCCACCGGCCTGGTGGGCGGGGAGTGTTTGCAGCAGCTGCTTCGGCATCCTGCCTATCAGCGCGTGCAGTGTTTTGTGCGCCGCCGTATGGATCTGGAGCACCCGAAGCTCGAACAGCATATCATCGACTTCGACCGACTGGAAGATGCCCGGAGCCTGATGCGCGGGCAGGATGTGTTTTCCTGCCTGGGTACTACAATGGCCAAAGCCGGGAGCCGCGAGGCTTTCTGGAAAGTAGACTACACCTATGCTATCGAAAGCGCCCGCATTGCCTGCGATCAGGGGGCGAGTCAGTTGATGCTGGTCTCCTCAGTAGGCGCACATCCGGATTCACTGTTTTACTATAGCCGGGTGAAAGGGGCCGTGGAAGAAGCTGCCCGGGAACTACCGTACTGGTCGCTCCATATTTTTCAGCCTTCTGTGCTGCTGGGCGACCGCAGGGAACGGCGGCTGGGCGAACAACTGGCAGGAGCGGTCATGGGCAAGGCAAGCCGGCTGATTGCCCGCACTTCCTGGAAAGCCTACCGGCCGGTGGAAGCAGAAACCGTCGCTTCGGCTATGATCGTGGCTGCACAGCGCCTGGAGCCGGGGCAGTTCGTGTACCCTTCTGATAAAATTTATGAAATGGGACAGTCAACCAGGCGGTTGGCTTAAAAACAATACAATGGCAGATAAAATCAAGAAAAAATCCAACATCAATATTGAAATCGGGCTGGACGAAGAGCGTATGCCCGTAGACATTAAATGGAACGCCTCTGATGGGCCGGACGGGCCGGGCAGGAAAGCCGCGAAAGCGTTTTTGCTCTCCATTTTTGACAAGCACAGCAAAGACACGCTGCGCATTGACCTGTGGACTAAAGAGATGCAGGTGATCGAAATGGACCGCTTCATGTTTCAGACGCTGCGCGCTCTGGCGGATACTTATTTTAAAGCGACTCAAAATGCTAAGCTAGCGGCTGATATGCAGCGCTTTGTGCAGTATTTCGGAGAGGAGACTGAAATTATTCCTAAAGATAAGTCACAGTCATAGCTTGCAATTGTGCCCACAGCTTCTTACCTTTGCCGTCCGGCGAGCGCACACGACCAGCTCCCGCTGAACTCCCCCAGGGCGGAAACGCAGCAAGGGTAG
>CAJXXJ010000793.1 GCA_913062745.1 uncultured Phaeodactylibacter sp. | reverse complement strand
AAAGCAGGAGGTATGACAATTGTTACCGAAACAGGGTGACGAAAATGATTGCAAGAAGTATTGTGCAGGTGTAGATTGCCGTGTTAAGCCCAAAGTACTGTAAAACCAAAACACCATGAAAAAGCTACTGCTAAGCCTGACCGCCGCCCTGCTGCTGAGCACTGCAGGGAGCGCACAAATTACCGCACAGGGGAACTTCATAATCGGTTCCACCCTCGGCTTCTCCGCTGCCAATTCCAAAATCACTCAAGATGACGGCGCCGGCGACATCGCCACGGAAAGCCCGACTTCCACACAGTTCAGCTTTGCCCCCAAAATCGGCTATTTCCTTGCCGACCACTTTGCGTTGGGTATCGGCATGGACTACACCTTTAGTCAGGTGGAGCGGACAGACGGGGATAACAACAGGGACAGCGACTTGCTCTTTGGCCCCTTCGGACGCTACTACCTGCCGATGGCCGCCGATATGGCGTTTTTCCTGGAAGGCAACTTCGGTTTCGGCAACGCTTCTGATAACCTGCTGATCGCCGGGGAGACACAGCGCATCAATACCAATATCATGGCGTTCGGCCTCGGCCCCGGTTTCACCATTTTCAGCAGCAGTGCCATTGGCATCGAAGCGCTGGTGAAGTACAACTTTGCCCGCAGCCGCTTTGACACAGACATCGCCGGCGTACAGCGGGAGACGATCTCCCGGACGAACCAATTCGACTTTTCTATCGGCTTCCAGTTTTACCTCGGCGGCATAGAAGCAGCCCGCCCGGCCGGCAACCGTTTGTACTGATCCCCGCAGGGTGAGAAAACTTTATTAACTTGAGGGGCACCAAATACATGCTACCAATGAAATACCTATGCCTTTTCCTGCCTTTTCTTTTCCTTACCGCCTGCACGGACAGCACGAGTGAGCAGCAGCTCTACGGCAGTTGGCAGGGCCATGAATGGCTGATCGGCGAACAGGCTGCCGAGCGGGACGCCACGCAAGTCACCTTCCGGTTTACGCCCGAGGGCCAGTACACCGCAGCCTTCGGCGCCCAGTCTGAGGCCGGCACTTACCGCCTCGAGGGCGACAAGCTCTACACCGATGCGGAAGGCCAGGCCCAAAAGATGGTTAAAATCCGCCTCACCGCTCCCGACACCCTGCGCATGGATATGAACCGGGCAGGCACGGAGGAGGTGCTGGTGCTGGTGAAAGAGTGAGCTGTGTATGGAGCCGGTATAAAGGGTATGCGCCATCGGAATGAATTTTTATGGCTCATTTCCGGTAAAGGGGAGCAGCCTCTGCTACTCGTTTACAACCTGTCAGCCACCCGGCGGCTCTACAAGGCTGCTGCTGGATTGGCTTCCAGGTCTCTGATCATTAAGCTGCCGAAATTCATTCCCTGATAAAGTCCGTAACCGCAGCCATGGCCAGAGCTACCGTGCAGCTGGCAGATGAAATCAGCGGTAAAAAGAACAAGGCTTGGGTTATCGGAGACTTAGAGATGCTAACATAGCATCTCGTAGGATTTGATCCGCTAAATGCCCAAAAAAGCATTAAGGCTTTCCCGATACTGTTTCCCCAGCGGCACCTCAAAGGTTCCGACATGAACAATAGCGTCTACGAAATTAACAGACCGGAAGTGCCGGAGCCCAATCACATACTGCCGATGTACCTGCATAAAATCCCCGGGGGGAAGCATAGCCAGAAAATCCTTGAACGTGGAGCGGATAAAAAACCGTTCAGACAAGGTGTAGACCCAGACATAATTACCGTCGGACTGGCCATAGACGATATCCGTGAATGCTACTCTGTAGTAGGTCTGCTCCTGTTTGAGCAGAACAGACTGCGGAGGCGCTTCCTCCCGGCCGGCTGGTAGCGTCCTCTGTTTCAGACCGGAAAGGGCCATGTCGATGGAAGACTTCAGCGTGATGGGGTGCACAGGCTTTACCAGGTAGCCGATGCTGTTGGGCAGCTGCTGCGTACGGTCGTATAGCGATTCCCCGGCAACGGATATAAACAGCACCGGAACTGAGAGATGTGCGACTGCTTCCGCAACATCTATTCCTAACAACTTTCCTTTCAGGTGCATATCCAGCAAAATAAGATCCGGAGGCAACTTCAGTATGCGCTGCAGAGCCCGCTCCCCATCTTCCAGGTGGGAGATACTGTGGTATCCTAATTCTTTGAGCAGCATCTCCAGCTCGAGTGTAAACGAATAATTATCTTCAACAATTAGAATATCAACCGGCTTACCTGACATAGATAAAAGGGTTATTGGTAAATGGGAATTAGGATAAGCCCCTGCTTAAGCTGCCAACGGGATACGGATGGTAAAAAGCGCCCCACCGTTCTCGCTTCTGCGCCAGCCCACCGGCGTCTTATTGACCTGTGCCAGGGAAAAAACCAGCTGCAGCCCCAGCCCAAAGCCTTTTTCC
>CAJXXJ010000792.1 GCA_913062745.1 uncultured Phaeodactylibacter sp. | reverse complement strand
CTTCGTGTTCTTCTGCACCTCATCCCAGCGGAAGTAACGGCCGTTCATGACGACATAGATGCCCACCGGCAAAGTCTGCACGAAAGCCAGCGCACTGCCTAAGTTGAAAAAGCCATCGGAAGAGGTGCCGAAAGCGTACGGGATCATCGCCCCGGTCAGCACGATCGTTTTGTCGTCCATCCCTACTTTGGCCAGATAATGCGCCGTCTCCACGATGCGGTCGGTGCCGTGCGTGATCAGGATGCGCTCGTGCGGGCTGCGCCGGCAATTGTACGCGATGATCTCCCGGTCCTCCTCCCGCATATCCATGCTGTCAATCATCATGAGCGTTTTCACGTCCACATCAAGCGTGGAGCGGCCGCGCTCAAACATTTTCAGCAAATGGGTATCTTTAAAATACAGCTGGCCAGTGATGTAGTTATATTCTTTATCAAATGTGCCGCCGGTAACAAAAACCTGAATCATGCATTGGAATTTTGCAGGCGCTAAGGCCCAAAACGCGTTCGGCACGCCCGGAGCGCCTTCTTACGGGCACCGGTCCGTACCAATAATGCAATTATAGGAATAAGTTACAACGGCAAGCCCCCTCTTTCCCAAAAAAAGAGGGGGCTTGCAAAGAAATCCTGCCCGCCGTGGTATCGGCACGCGGGCAGGTTGCGTTATTTATAACCTCTACTCTACCTCGAAGGTGTCATCAGATAAGCCGCTGTTGATCTCGGCTTTTTCCACCTTCATGGTCATCGGCATCGGCATCGCGCCTACCGTAGTGCGCTCAAAGGGGACCATGATGCCATTCACTTCCTGATAATCGCTGAACTCGTTCGTGATGGTCACGCTATTGCCCTGCGGCCCTTCCCGGGAAGCGACCTCTTTGAGCTTGAGGCCGGTGAGGACACTGTAAAACTCAGTGGTCTCGTTGCCCTCTTCGTCCGTTACGATCACTTTGTAGGCATCTTTTTTGCCCACTTTCTCCACGCCGGCCAGCTCCAGTTCGTAGCCTTTCCCGCCGTAGCTAAGCTCCTTGAACATCGTGGCCTGCTCGCGCATGCCCTCTGCTTCTTCTCCCTCAATGGGCTGTTTCTGCCCCATTTGAGAGACGTAGCCGCTCTCGCCGTCAAACTTGGTTTCGTTCATTACGTTTTCGCCCATTTTCACGACAGACATCATCTTGTTGGGAGCTTTGCGCTTCATTTCCATCGTAAGCGCCATGCCCTGAATGGTGGTGCTCATCTCCAGGCTCATGTCTTCCACAGCCTCGAGCTTTTCTTTGCCGCCGATGGCTTTGATGTACGAGTCGATAACATCCTGCGCGGTCATGCCTTCCGGGATTTCTGCACTGGAAGCCTCTATCGGCTGGCCGATTTTATCGAAAAAGCGGACTTCTCCGACGCGCTGCAGCGATTCCGCCACCTCTCCCTGATTGCCGGCAACCACTACGTGTGCCTGATCCGGCAGGATATATTTCTTTGCTACTTCCATCAGGCGCTGCGGCGTTACGGCATCTACCTTTTCCAGGTAGGTGCGGTAGTAATCTTCCGGCAGCTTGTAACGTGCCGTATTCAGCGCAAAGCTTGCTACCGTTTCCGGGCGTTCCAGGCGGCGGGCAAAACTGCCGAATATGTAATTTTTGATGCTCTGCAGCTCTTCTTCCGGTACCAGCTCTTCCCGCAGCCTGCCGATTTCTTCCAGCATAGCTACCACCGCGCTGTCGGTCACCTCGTTGCGCACGCTGCCTCCGGCGCTAAAGTAGCCGATAAGCGGGTCCGGCGAAATGGTAGAGTAAACGCCGTAGGTATACCCTTTGTCTTCGCGGATGTTCTTGTTCAAACGGCTGGACAGCCCGCCTCCTCCGAGTACGGAGTTGAGTACGCTGGCCGCAATCGCATCCTCGGTACCGCGCTTCAGGTTGATGGGGTAAGTGATGCTGATGTTGGACTGGGAAGCTCCATCGAAGTTGATGAAATCCACCACGGTTTCCTCCGGCGGGGTGGGCCGCTCGTAGAATTTGCGCTCCACATCGCCGCGCTCCCAGCTGCCGAAATATTTTTCCGCCAGTTTCTTAGCCTCTTTCGGCTGCACATCACCGATGATGGCGAGATAGCTGATGTTGGGCTTGAAGTAGTTCTGATAGTAGTCGCGGGTATCTTCCAGCGTGATGTTCTCCACTGTTTCTTTGGTCACCACCTCGCCGTAGGGGTGGCCGCCGCCGTAGCGCATGACGTCGGCTACGGTACTGACTACTGCGTTCGGGTCAGCGTCGCGCAGAGACAGCTGAGACTTAGTCTGTTGCAGTACTTTGTCGAATTCTTCCTGTGGGAAAGCTGGCTTTAGGACGACTTCAGCCATTATGCCCAGCAGCTCTTCCTTGTATTTGCTGAGGCTGCTGGCAAAAGCGCCGTCAGCGCTCGTGCTGAGGCTC
>CAJXXJ010000791.1 GCA_913062745.1 uncultured Phaeodactylibacter sp. | reverse complement strand
ATTTCGACGGCCTGCCCTTGGAAGTTGCTCAGGCTTACGTTCAGTTCCCCGTTGCTTGGGTTCGGGAAGATTGCTGCCTGGCCGCTTGCCATGTGGCCGTTTTCAGGCGTCTGTATGGCGAGGTTGCTGGTGCAGCCACCATCGTAAGTCGGAGACGTAAGCACACAGTCCGGGCTGTCTACATTGGTTACAGACACGACCACCGGAGTACCTGCACTGTAGGGGCCTACTATATAGGTACGAAGCCGGTCAATGCCAAAGTACTGCCGCCCGCCTGCATTAGTGGTAATGTCCACTGCGGAGCCGGTACCGAGGCTGGTCAAATTTACCCGAATGTAGAACCTGCCGGTAGCGCAGGAGCTTACCTCTTCGAAAGTAGCGGCAGGCACGCAGTCGCCCAGGCAGAAGCTGGTCGTTTCATCATCATCAAAGTCTCCACCGGATGCAAAGACGGTGCCGGCATCATCCGAAACGGTGTAGGAACCCGGGCCATAGGTGCAACAGATACCGTCACCGAAAGAGTCAAAGATGGTGAAGTCATAGCAGCCATCATCGAGGCATACGGTTTCCGTTACGGTAGAGCCGTCCGGTTCGCTGCCGTAAGTACCTCCGGAAGCAACTACTGCGCCGGCGTCATTTGTGATTTGCCAGCTGGTTTCTCCCGGGAAGTTATCCAGCGTAATGCTGACCGTTACATTTGTGCAACCACCGTTGCCGTCATCATCATCGTCATCATCGCCACCGCCGTTATCGCAGGGCGGGCAGCTGCCGCCGCAGTCCACGCCGGTTTCGTCGCCATTCTGAATACCATCGGTACAGCTGGCTACGCCTCCTATGGTAGTCACTTCTGCAACCCATCCGCCTTCATCCACACTGCCGTCGGAATCAAAATTGACCGTCAGACAGCCGCTGGGGTCCGTAGAAGTGAATACAGCATTTTGCGGAGAACCGTCGTTCAGGCCGTGCATGTCGTTCGGGCCGCCTTCCTGGCCACCTGCGTCACCGCCATCGCCGGGGAAACCGGAGCAGTTTTGGAAACCTTCCTCGCCGCAGCCGGAAAAGAGCAGGTTAGAAGTGCCCTGCCCGTCGTACACGTTGATGAAGTCCCAGCAAGGAGTAGCCGCAGAGGAGCGGATTTCAATATCTACCTCCAGAAAGCTGATTTGAACGAAGTTATTTGGCTGGTCCGGGCAGATGACTGCCGTTCCGTCTGCACCGTTGGAGTAGCTGCCGTCCGGAATTTCATCATCACAGTTCTCTCCACCATCGTCGTAGTACATGGTGGTGCCGGAAGAGCTTACGGTGAAGTTTTGAGTGCCGGATACCGGGTGGATGATATCCTGGGCAGTTAAGCTTGCTGTAAAAAGCAAAGCTGCAAATAGGGTTAGACAAGTGTAAATGCGCATCATTATCAACTGGTTTTAGTTAAAAAATCATAATTAGAATGGGGGGAAGGAACAACAGCGAACCACTGCAGAAGCAGAGCAGTTTGTTACCCGGCAGTGCCCACAGCAGGCGTTGAAAAAACAGACTTGATTAGCAAATAAAAACAGGGAGGTAAAAAACAGATGTGGATGAGGGTTCAGTCATTCAGTAGTATTTAGCTTAGTTTAGATAGATGTTTTTATAATTCGGTAGTTCCCGAACCATTAAAAATAAAAGTAAGAAGGTTTCCAATAAAATCCAAGACAGTCCCCTGAAAATCAAAATTTTCGTTGGCTGGATTGCTAAAGATTGAATGCAAGGAGCGTGCTGCTGGCAAAAACGCTGCCGGAATTTACAACTGTTAAGCGCTGCCGCGGTTACTATACCCACGACGGAGCGCTTTCCCGCCGCCCTCAGGCAGGCGGGTTGGCGTCGACTTGGAACGGAGCAGTTATTTTCCAACGATCAAAACTCATGAAGCACAAAATAGCAATAGGCATTGGAGGCTCAAGCGGCAGTATATACGCTAAGGTACTTTTGGACCGCCTGGTACAGCTGCAGGGGCAGCTGGAAGCCGTAGGCGTAGTGATGAGCGATAATGCGAAGTTTAACTGGGAGTACGAACTGGGCGACAAGAGCTACGAGGACTACCCTTTTGATTTTTACGATAAACGGGACTTTATGGCCCCCTTTGCTTCCGGCTCTGCGCAGTACGGGGCGGTAATCTTATGCCCCTGCTCTATGGGGCTGCTCGGCCGGGTAGCTACCGGCATTTCCAATGACCTGACCACGCGGGCAGCGGATGTAGCGTTAAAGGAACGGCGGCGTCTGATACTGGTGCCGCGGGAAGCCCCCTACAGCCTGTTGCACCTCAACAATATGAAAACGGTGACGGAAGCCGGCGGCATCATCTGCCCGGCCAGCCCTTCTTTTTACAGCCGTCCGCAGAGCATGGAAGCGCTTGTGGCCACAGTTACCGACCGGGTGCTCGACCTGGC
>CAJXXJ010000790.1 GCA_913062745.1 uncultured Phaeodactylibacter sp. | reverse complement strand
CATTATCGAGCTGTGCGTTATTTATCTCCACCAGGCCAGACCGATAGGTAAGCATGTCGAGGGTATCCGCGCGCATGCTGATGGGCGCTCCAAAGGTATGCTGAAAAGTAAACCGGAACTGTGGTTCCAGAAATTCGACATCGCCCGCTTCCCATTCCTCCAGAAAGTCGTAAGTAATCGAATCCGTTGCGACGGAAACGGGGAAACTGCCGAAGTAGCCTTCCGCATAGGAAAAGTCCATATTCTGCAGTTCCAGCAGTATGAGCGGCAAGTCAACCGGGCTGCCATCCGATGACAGGAAAGCAGAGTAAACAGTGCGGATTTCGTCTCCCAGGCGCAGCTCGTATCCGGCGAGCGGCAGTGTGCCTTGTGCCCGCCCCGGCTGCCCGCCGGATGCGGCGGGCAGGCTGAGCGACAGCGTGAAGGGTTCGCCGTCCAGAGTCAGGTTTTCCAGGGTCAGGCTAAAGTCTACTTGTTCGGGTTGATCGTTGGGCACATTGTAGCGCAGCTGTCCGCTTTTGAGGCGGATCAGGTCAAATCGCAGGTTGCCCGGCGGATCAAAAACTGCATTCTGCTCCTTCTCAGCGATGGGGAAAGGAATGTTTGCCGGAATAGGCGGATCGTAAGAGACGTCCACTCTTAGTTGGTCCTCATAAACAATGGTCAGCCGCCCATCAGCGCCGGTTTGCAAAATATTTTCGGTATCGAAGTCCTCAAGGATATCCCTGACAGAAACAGTAGTGTTAACAATCGGTATACCAAAGGCAGGTTGCCAATCGTCGGGATCGGCGATTTCAAATCGGTCGGGCACGCACTGCCAGAGCAACAAAGCGGCAGCAGCAAGCAGGCCCAATGGGTATAGTTTTCTCATCCGTTCAGTTTGGCAAGCAAAGGGGGATACTCCTTTAGCTTGGGTTATTAAATTATTGTAGCTTGTTCGTTAGTGTTTGCCCGGGAGTGAGAACGGTTTAACCATAAGTATGAACGGTATATACGGAGCAGGAAGCGGAAGGTTTCAGGCGTGGTGTTTTTCTTGTGCCGCTTCCCGGCTTACAGAAATGTTAGTAGGTTTTTTGCCAACCCTATGGAGATTTGAGTATTAGTATTATTCAAAAATCGACATGAAACTAATATATCCTGCCCTCACGGTGCTGTTGCTCAGTACTTCCGGGGCCCAAACCAATGAATCTGATACCATGAAGTTGATCTACGTGTACGACGCCCTCTGCGGCTGGTGTTATGGTTTTTCGCCGGTGATTACTGAATTCCATGAACAGCACAAAGACGAAATGGAGTTCGAAGTACTTTCCGGAGGCATGATCACCGGCGGCCGCATTGGACCGATCGGCGAAGTAGCCGGTTACATCAGTCAGGCGTACAAAGATGTAGAGCGGGCCACCGGCGTGCAGTTTGGCGAAGGCTTCCTGAAAGGCATACTGGAAGAAGGGTCTGCTATCTTCACCTCCATACCGCCTTCCGTTGCCCTGACGGTCTTCAAGCAGCATCAGCCGGAACATGCAATCTCGTTCGCTGCCCGCCTGCAAAAGGCGATCTACTACGATGGTATTGAGCCGACTGACTACAGTGCGTACGGCAAGCTGGCTGCAGAATTTGGGCTGGATGCGGATGCTTTTGTTGCTCAGATGAAAGAAGACGAGAGCCTGAAGATGATAAGGGCAGAATTTCAGCGGGCGGGCGCTATGGGCGTCACCGGCTTCCCGACCATCTTCCTGGAGCAAAACGGGCAATACACGGTTCTCGCTCGCGGCTATGTGCCGAAAGAGCGGCTACAGGCAGCTTTGGACCGGGTGCTAAAACAATAGGATCGCGCCTTGAATAAGGGAGTCCGCCTTCGCCGATAATGAAGCGGCCGCTTTTCTATTTTTCCCTATTTTGGCAGAAACAACTCCGTCAAAAATGAGCGAAAAACTGAACCGCCGCGACTTCCTGCAAAAGTCCACCCTGGCCGGAGCTGCAAGCCTGGCAGGCTTCCCGGCTACTGCTGCTGCCTACGAGCCACTGCTCAAGGCAGAAGATGATCCGCTGCGGGTAGGCATAATCGGCAGCGGGCTGCGCGGGCAGTCGCATATTGACTTGTTGCTGCGCCGCGCTGACAGCACCGTTACCGCCATTTGTGATGTCGATGAGCGGATGATCAAGCGCAGCCTTGAGCTGTTTGAAAAGCACAATACCAAAGCCCCCAGAGTATACCGGGGTGAAGAGGGTTACCTCAAGCTGCTGGAAAGCCCTGATGTGGATGCCGTGGTTATCGCCACTCCCTGGCGCTGGCATACAGAGCAGGCCGTAGCGGCGATGCAGGCCGGGAAGTACGTCGGCATGGAAGTGTCCGGCGCTTTTTCCATCGATGAATGCTGGCAATTGGTCCATACGCACGAGGCGACCGGCACGCCGCTGTTCTTTTTA
>CAJXXJ010000789.1 GCA_913062745.1 uncultured Phaeodactylibacter sp. | reverse complement strand
CATATTTACGTTGGCCTGGCAGGTCAGTGACGACTTCTCGGCCTGGCTGCTGCGGCTATACCCCTTCGAGTGGGGCCGTGGAGCACTCGATGCGGTGCTGCAGCTGTTCGGCGGGCTTATCGTAGTCATCCTTGGGCTGTTGATTTTCAAGCATCTGGTGCTTGCTATCACCTCGCCATTCATGAGTTTTCTCTCAGAAGTGGTGGAGCACAAAATCCTTGGCCGTAAGCGCAGCGTCCCTTTTAGCCTGAAAAAGGCGATGAGCGACCTGGCGCGCGGCCTCGGGCTGGCGCTCCGCAATATTTTCCGGGAGTTGTTCTATACGGTCCTGCTCCTCCTGCTGGGCTTGCTCCTCCCCTTTCTCAGCCCGGCTATTCCCTTTGCGATATTTGGCGTGCAGGCTTTTTACGCCGGCTTCGGCAATCTCGACTTCACGCTGGAGCGCTACTATGGAAAACGGGACAGCATACAGTTTGCCCGGCAAAACCGCGGGCTATGCCTGGGCAATGGCAGCGCTTTTCTCTTGCTGCTATTCACGATCTTTGGATTTTTAGTAGCCTTGCCGCTGGGCACGGTGGCAGCAACGCGGGATGCTTTGCGTTTGCTTCCGGAACAGGAGACAGAACCGCTGGAAATGGTCTAAAATGAAAAACCTCTTGTCCTATGTTCCTCAGACCGGCTCCCAGTAAATACGGTGTTCGGGATATTCCTTATGAAAATTGTACCGCAGTACGTCAAGTGAGGTAACGATGCCCACGAGGTCCCGCGCCTCGGTAATGATGGGTATACCGTGAAAAAGGTTTTCCAGGAAGACCTGTGCGGCAGCCCCGATCTTATCCGTTGGCTCAAGGGTGGCAACCTTGCGGGTCATTACTTCCTCCACCTTGATCTGCCGGTATTCTTCCCGGCAACGGCCGAGTTTGACCAAATCGTAGGAAGTAATAATGCCCACAAGCTTTCGCCCGTCAACGACCGGGATGTGGTGGATGTGTTTGAAAAAAAGGATGTCTTTGACAGCCTCAAGCGTATCGTCCGGGCGGACAGTAACCACCTTGGTGGTCATGATGCTGGAGATAGGATCGTTCATCATAATCTGGTGTGTTTTAGGACAGAATTGGATGCATCCTATAATACGCATTTATTCTGAATGAATCAACACGGACCGTAGAATATTTTGAACAACCTGCACTTCACAAAGGGGTTACCGGCTTATTCCTGATTCACAAACTTGTAGCCCACGCCGCGCACAGAAAGGAAGTACTGCGGGTTTTTTGGGTCTTCTTCAAAGTATTTACGGAAGGAAAGGATAAAGTTGTCGATCGTTCTTGTGGAAGGATAAACATCATAGCCCCAAACGGACTGCAGTATCTGCTGACGGGAGACCACCTCGCCTTCGCGGTCCACGAGCAGCTTAAGCAGCATCGCTTCCTTTTTGGTCAGCGTAAACTCGCCCGGGTTGCCTTTAGCTTCGTAGGTCGCGAAGTTGACTTCGTTATTCCCAAAGCTGTACTCATCCGGAGTATTGGAAGGGTCCTTGCTTGTACGGCGGATCAGGTTATCTACACGAAGCAGCAGTTCTTCCAGGTTGAAAGGCTTCGTCAGGTAATCATCCGCGCCTTTCTTCAGCCCGGTGATCCGGTCCTGCGCAGCATCTTTTGCCGTAAGGAAAATAATAGGGACATCCCGGTTGGTCAGCCGGACTTGCTCGCAGATTTGGAAGCCGTCCACTTCCGGAAGCATCACATCAAGAATCAGCAAATCAAAGTGTTGCTCTTTAGCGTATTTTAAGGCGTCTTTGCCATTATCCGCCGCGACTACCTCGTAGTCTTCCATTTCGAGGTTGAGCTTGATGACATCCTGAATGTTCTCCTCGTCCTCTACCAGCAATATGCGCATATCAACGATTATGTACGATCTTTGTGAAACAATGTGTACAGCCCTGCTATTCAGAGGCGGCGGGTTGTGGTTTCCGCTTTCGGTTCTGCTGCTTATCGAGCGGCAGCTGAATACGGAAAACGGTGCCGCGTGGCAGGTTATCCTCCACGCTGATGACACCACCGTGTGCCTCGACGATTTGCTGCACAATGTATAAACCCAAACCGGTGCCTTTTGTTTTGCGGGTGTCTTCGCTGCCCACGCGGTAGAACTTATCAAAGATCAGCGCCTTCTCCTTATCGGAAACCCCGTATCCCTGATCAGCAAATTCCAGGATAATCACATCACCCTGTTGCTCGATGCTCGCTTCAATATCAGCCGGGTCGGGCGAATATTTCACAGCATTTTCCAGCAGGTTCAGGATTACGGACGTCATGCCTGTCTGATCGCCGGTGAAGAAATCCACTGCGCTACGCTTGTTGAAGTGGAAGCGGACCTTGGGGTATTTGGCCTCCAGGGTCCCGATCAGGTCCTCCATCATCTGCGGCAGG
>CAJXXJ010000788.1 GCA_913062745.1 uncultured Phaeodactylibacter sp. | reverse complement strand
AATGGAAATAATTTACCCCGCTACTCCACATACTCCTGCCGCACGACCAGCGTCAGGTATCCGTTTTCCGTTTCGATGTAGCCCTGATCGTAGCAGAAGCGGTATACCCGGCCTGCTTTGGTGACATATTCGTTGGTAAAATAGGCGAATTTGAATCCTTGCTCCATCAGCTTATCGCGGTGGACGCGGGTTTTGCCGGTTGTATTCGCATCAGCCAGGATACGGCGGTTTTTGCGCAGGATATTGTTGATGTTGCGCATGAAGTTGTTGAAGTCGCGGTTGCGGCGGTTGTTGTAGACCGAGCGGCAGTGCGCGGAGCAGAACTTTTTATCTGCCCGCCCATGAAACTTCTCTCTGCATTCCAGGCATTCTTTTTTCATAAGCGCTTTGCCCTGTTCGATAGTGAATACCGAATATACGAAATATTCACAAACGACACTGCGCCCACCCGTACAAGACGGATGGGCGCAGCGAAAAGCCTGTAAAAACGATGCTTACTGTACCTTGATGCCGGTAACTTTTTTACGTTCCACGTAGTCCTTCATCTGAGGAGAGTACATTTCGGCTGTTTCGTACTCCACGCTCACCTTTTTGCCCACGAGGGCTTTCGGGTTGCTGATGAGCTGATCGCTGCCTTCGAAGTAATCCATCCACAGCAGTTTGTGGGTACGGCCGCTGGCTTCTTTGATGACGAGTGTAGCTACTTCTTCCCCTTCGATGCCCGTCAGTGTGCCTTCCATAGACATTTTGGCGTTCATTGGAGCAGGAGCGGCGCCCTGCGGAGCCTGGCCACCAGCCATTTTCATAATATACTCCGGGCACTTGAATGCCATCTTCATGCCAATCTTTTCGCCCAGCTTGGTCATTGCGGCCTGATCGGTGTAGTCTATATCACCGTATTCTGCCTGGAAAGCTTCCTGATTTGTACCGACTGCTTCCATGATGCAGAAGCCGAGCTGCATCTGCAGGTCTTCCATGCTCATATTGTCGACATCCTTTTTGGAGATGCACTCGCAGGAAGCTTCTGCAAGTTTGTCCATAATATCCTGAGCCAGCAGCGGGCTGCTGATGGCAGCGAACAGCCCGATCAGGGCCAGAGTCATAATGCGTTTCATGCGTAGTAATTTTGGGCAAAGATAAGGAACCGGGGCAAGAAATGAGTGCGCAGGCCGGCAGCCTTAGTCTGCTGTGCTCTGTTTTTCCTCCAGTTCTTCCTCGCGGCGGAGTATGGCTGCCATGCTGTTTTCCTCCAGGGTGCGCAGCGTTTGGTCGCGGATCATCAGGAATACCGCCCGGATGCCGCAGGTCTTTTCGTCTTTACACTCTTCGCAGCGCTCGTAGTAGTTGAGCGACACGCAGGGCAACAAGGCGATCGGGCCATCGAAGAGCCGCATGACAGTGGACAGGCTGATTTCTTCCGGCGATTTATTCAGAAAATAGCCCCCCTTCCGCCCCCGCTTACTGCGCAGGAAGCCGGCATTTTTGAGGTCGAGCAAAATCGCCTCCAAAAATTTGTGCGGGATATTTTCGTGCTCAGCAATCTCCGCTGCCAAAATAGGGCGGCCTTCATCCTTGTTACGGGAAATGTAAAGTAAAGCGTTGATTGCGTATTTCGATTTCTTGGATAACATAGCTGGGTTGTAAATGCCTGCCCACCCGTAGTAGGCGCTGATATACCGATAGTTACCGGAAAAGCCCGGGACGGGAGCCGGAAATAATCCACCCTCCCCACCGGGTCAATTCTGTACGGTCACAAATATAGGGCATTCAGTAGCAGACGGGAAGTGACCCCTGTCACATAGTGCCTCAGGCAGTAGTCATCCGCTCCATGCGGTAGTACTCCCGGAAGCTGATCATACGCTGTTGTTGTTCGTCCCACAGCTTATTGAAAATGCACTGCAGGCTTTCCCGGAAAGTTATGGTAGTAACGTAGCGCTGCAGGATCGGGTTCTCACGGGCGCAGCGTTCCAGGTTGTAATTCGGGATCAGGGAGCTCAGGTGGTGGATGTGGTGGAAACCAATATTGCCGGTCAGCCACTGAAACACCTTCGGCAGTTTGTAATAGGTACTGCCCTGTACGGCTGCCACCAGGTAGTCCCACTCTTCTTTCCACTTTTTATAGGTCTCCTCGTGCTGATGCTGCACATAGAAAAACCAGAAAGCGATGGTCCCAAAGAAAATAATGATGGGCACCTGCACCCAAAGGAATTCCCAGCCCAGCAGATAAGTCAGCCCGATATACACCAGCGCGATCCACAGGTTATTTGCGAAAAGCGCCTTATAGGCACTGCGTACGGAAGGCACCTTAATAGTAGGCCAGCGCATCGGCCCGCTCAGGTAAACCATAGGGGTGACGACGAAAAGGACCACCGGCGTACGGAAAAGGCGGTACTTAAACTTCCCCCAGCGGCTAAGGTTACGGTACTCCTCCACCGTCAGGAAAGG
>CAJXXJ010000787.1 GCA_913062745.1 uncultured Phaeodactylibacter sp. | reverse complement strand
TGGTCGATCGCGATGATGATCAGGTCGCCAAAGCCCTGTTCTGCCATAAGTGCCAGGCGTTTGTCTACGCCCCAGCTTCCGAAGGGGGCATAATCGTCAAACAGGTTTTGCCCGTCCTGCAGATAGAGTACCGGATAGCGCTTGTCTGAATTATGGTAATCGTGGGGCAGCAATGCCGCTACCCGCCGCGTTTTTACCAGAGCGGGCATTTCAAAATCATGAGAGATGATTTCGATACGGGGCAGAAACTGCTCCCGGTAGGCTTTACCGTCTGTGAGCCAGCGCTCCACGGTGTCAGATTGTTCCCGGCTTTCCTGAAGCCGCAATGTACGGTTTTGTACCGGGTTGCCGTAGCGGTCGGTTTCCACCTGATCCCAACCGCCCCGGAGATATTTATACTCCAGCTGCCGGGGCAGGATGGCGTCTTTAGGAAAGGTAAACTCGTATTGCCCGGGGCCGGTATGGGCCATGCGGTGGGCTTCGTCATTGGCACGCCATTGGTTGAAATTGCCGGCCAGAAATACGGGCCGGCCATCATCAGATACAGGCGTGCGGAGGCGTATACGAACGGCAGTGCGCTCGGAGGGGGCATGAAAATGTGAGGAAGAACCTTCAGTCATAGGATGAATTAGGCTTATGAGCGTCCGGCATTATCGCTTGCCGCCACTGGTCAAGCTAGCAATTTTTTGATAAATTACGTTTTGTAGTCCGGCTTTTATGCCGAAAATGCTCCAAAATTACGAAAATTGCCAGCAGCAATTACAGCTTTTATGAGCATAACAGGGCTTAAATATGATAGCAGATCAAGAATTCTGGGGGGTTGACCTGGGCGGCACTAAAGTGGAAGCCGCTATTTTGGAGCGGGTGTACCCCGTTAAAGTGAAGTCGCGGCTTCGGGTCCCCACTGAAAAAGACAAAGGGTACGAGCACATTATCCGGCAGATTAAGCTGGTGGTAGACCTGCTCGTAGAGGAAAGCGGCCATGCTCCGGCACGCATCGGCATCGGCACGCCCGGCACGCTTGACCCCATCACTGGCCTGATGAAAAACTCCAATACTACCGCACTGCTCGGCCGGCCGCTTAAGCGAGACCTGGAACAAGCCCTGGGCATGCAGGTGGAAATTGCTAATGATGCCAACTGCTTCGCTATTGCGGAAACCCGGCTCGGCGTCGTGCCCCGGGAAATGCCGGATGCCTCTGTCGTGTTCGGTATCATCATGGGCACCGGCGTGGGCGGCGGTATTGCCATACAGGAGCAGGTGCTGCAGGGCCGGCAGGGGATTGCCGGAGAGTGGGGCCATAACTTCCTCGACGAATCCGGCGGGGCTTGCTACTGCGGGCAGACGGGCTGTGTGGAGACGGTCATTTCCGGGCCGGCACTGGAGCGCTACTATGCCTCCAAAACCGGAGAATACCTTACGATGAAAGAAATCGTGAGCCGGGTGGAAGAAGACGAGGCCGCCCGCGACACGCTCAACCGGCTGCTTTACTTTTTCGGCAAAGGAGTGGCGCAGGTAATTAACATACTGGACCCGGATGCTATAGTGATCGGCGGCGGGCTGGGCAATATCCCGCAGCTGTATACCGAAGGCCCGGAGGTGGCCCGAAAGTTTGTATTCAACAACCGGCTGGATACCCGCTTCCTGAGCCCGGAGCTGGGCGACAGCGCGGGCGTCTTCGGAGCGGCCATGCTGGTGGCGGACTAAAACAGCGTATTGATTAACAAAGCTTTAATACAACCGTTTTTTCTATCACATCGTTAACTTTGAAAATAAAAGAGTCCATGAAACAATTGATGACATTAGTGGTGCTGCTCTTTGCCGCCACCCTGAGCCTGCAGGCACAGAGCCAAAAAGCCTGCTGCGCCGGAAAAGATAAGGCCGCCTGCACTAAAGAGGCTTCGGCCAAAGCAGCCTGTTGCGCTAAAAAAGCCGACGGTAAATCCTGCGCCAAAGCAGAAGCCAAAACGGTAGCCCTCCCGGAAGGATCCTACGCAGAAGCCTCTATCCGCATCTATGGCAACTGCGGCATGTGCAAGCGCACTATCGAGGGTGCCCTGAAAGACGTGGAAGGCATTAAGCAGGCCAACTGGGACGTCTCCACCGGTATGCTTACTGTAGCTTACAAGGAAGGCAGCGTTACGGAAGAAGATATCAAAAAGAAAGTAGCTGCGGTGGGATATGATTCTGATACGCACCGTGCTCCGGACGAAGTATACAGCAATCTGCACGCCTGCTGTCAGTACGAGCGCCCCAAAGGGTAGCGCGCTGAAAGATGGATGATCCCGGGCGGGATATCCTCAACAAGGCTTTCCCGCCGGGCATCATTCAGCTGTATTAACTTCGGTTGAGAATACGCAGCTCCGTGCGGCGGTTCTCTTCGTGCTGCTCATCTGTACAGGGATTCTCACTGCTGCAATCGCAATCGTTCACCGGCACCGCCTCGC
>CAJXXJ010000786.1 GCA_913062745.1 uncultured Phaeodactylibacter sp. | reverse complement strand
CGGCAAAAGATTCGTATTCCGCGTAAGCGGGCTGCAGCGCCTCGTAGGCCGCAATACAGGGGTAAGCGTACACCCGGCTGGCTACCGGAGGGGAGAAAATATCGTGTACCTGCACTTCCGTCAAATGCTCCACGGAGCGGACTAAAAGATCACTTTCCTCCAGCCGCGCCCGCAGTTCCTCCTGACTGACATAGTCTGGCTGACAGCTCCAGGCTGCTACTGCCAGCATAATGATTCCCAGCATCTTATACCCTCTCATAGTCATTCTCTTTTTGGTATTGCAAAGGTAATAAACTTACGGCCACCTGTTAAATCAGATCATTGTAGCGACGGCAGATTTACAAAATAAGGGTAACTGTTGTTGGTCAGGATCAGCAGTTTGCCATTAGGCATCGCTACCATGGCCCTGCCCTGCGTACCCGCCGGCAGCGGCAGCCGGCGGTGGCTGCGGAATTGGCCGGCCGCCGGGTCAAACTGCCCCAGTATGCCCGCCCGGGCAGAGCTGCTGTTGCCCCGTGCTGCTACCAGTTCATCGTTTCCGACCAGATACAACAACTGCTGCTGTGCTGCATCCCAGTAGAAGTCCTGCACCTTCGACCACTGCACCTCTTCCGGCAGTGGATACAGCCCATAGCTGCCATCCGGGCGGGAGAGATAAAGCACAGAGCGGAGTTCTTCTACCTGCTTCGTTTCCACCAGCTGTTGTTCGCCTTCCGGCAAAAGGTCTTCGAAGGCACTCACCTCGGCATAATCTGCGTAGCTGACGAAGCGCTTTTTGAGGGCCGGCAGCTGCGAGAGGTACTTGTCTTTGGAGCCCAGTGGCACATAGCGGTCAAAGTACGGATAGAAAATGACCGGGTCCACAGAGCCGTTTTCGTCAAAGTCGCCCAGGTACAGGCGGACAGGCTGCGTGCTGTCGGCTTGCATCAGGCTGTTGGTGCCAAGGTTGCCCACCAGCAAATCAAGCCGGCCGTCGCCGTTCAGGTCTGCCAGCTCGAGCTCTGACCAAAAGCCGGCGGGGCGCGGGAAGGGCGCCTCTTCGGGCAGAAACTGCAATTCTCCCGACCCGTTATTTTCCAGTATAGTCACCGGCATCCAGTCGCCGCACAGCAAAAGGTCCAGGTCATTGTCTCCGTCGTAGTCGGCCCACTCCGCATCCGTCACCATACCGAAGCGGTGCTGATAGGCGATGTCCACGCCCCTGCCCTGCCGGTTTTTCAATATAAAGCTGTAGGGCGACAGGCCGTAAAAGCCGGGCATCGAGCGGGCACCGACGAACATATCTTCGTAGCCGTCCTGATCGTAGTCGGCAACCGTGATCACGCTGCCGTTGGTGTGGGGAAGGGACAGCGGAATGCGGCGGAAATCCATATTGCCGTTGTTCAGGTACAGGCGGTCTTCCAGCGCTTTGTCCAGCTCTTTGGCGGCTCCGCCTCCGCTTACGATGTACAGGTCGCGGTCACCATCGCCGTCAAAGTCGATAGTCGCGAAGGCCGCATCTTCGTAGCGGGCATCCCGCGTAAAGTCAGGCAGGCGGAGGTTCTCGAAGCTGCCGTCGCCATTGCCCCGCAGCAGCCGGGTGGGCCGCCCGTGTGAGCCGCCAATCACCAAATCCTTTACGCCGTCTCCATTTAAATCTTCATACAGCACCGCCGGCCCTTCGCGGGATAAGTGTTCGGGAATCAGCTTTTCCTGCTCATCATCCTCGTACTGATTTTCTTCGTGCAATACCGGCAGCACCACAAAGTCGTCCGGCGCAGTGATCGCTACGGCGGCGGCGCGCGGGCCATCCTGTGCGGCGCGCTCTATTTCCAGCAGCTGATTGGCTGGCACGGCGGTCAGCAACTGCTCTTGCTGATCCGGCCAGATGATGCGCAGGGAGTCCACCTGCTGCGCACTTCCCAGCCCGAAATGCAGCCGGTGAGAGGAAGAAGACTGATAGCCCTTGACGGTTTGCAGTTCCTGATAGTAGACTGTACCGCCGGCGTGGGCATAGACTTTAGTGCCCAGAGCAGTTTTACCGGCATCGTTCTTAAGGTGGAGGCTCAGGTAGCTGTTGGGCTGCTCTGCAGCGGTGCGTGTCAGGATATGAGCCGGCTCGTTGATGTTGTTGACCACAATTTCCAGCAGCCCGTCCTGATCCAGGTCAGCGTAGGCGGCTCCGTTGGAGAAGGTGGGCGGCCCAACCTGTGCGGCTTCGATGTCTGAAAACTCCAGTTCGTCTTTTTGTAAAAACAGAATATTGCGCAGCTTCTGCGATGGCAGTTTTTCGATCAGTCGGCGGGTGCGCTCGGGGTCATCTTCGTCCAGCGTGGCAATAGCCTCACTGTTCAGGTAGTTGATGTAATCCAGGTCGTTCGGGCGCTTCACGATACCGTTGGTGATGAAGATATCTTTCCAGCCGTTGTTGTCAAAATCCTGCATCAGCACCGCCCAGCTCCAGTCGGTAGC
>CAJXXJ010000785.1 GCA_913062745.1 uncultured Phaeodactylibacter sp. | reverse complement strand
TAGTTGAAAGACTCAAAGAAGGGCTGCGGGCTTACCGAGGAGCGAAGCTGTGGCTGCTCCCGCTGAATGCCTGCCCCAATCGCATGGTTGGTGCCCAGGCGGCGCTGCAGGCGTATATCGATTACGCTTTCCAGAAGCCGGTACTCCTCATTGCGCAAGCCATTCTGAAAGATGGGTATTTTATCCCGCGACAGCCAGAATTCGGTTATCCAGGCCCACTTTTGCTCCTTGCCCAGGTATTTGAGGTGGTTGAGCCGCAGGCGGAACTGCTCGGCTACGGTGCCGATCAGCATAAAACGGGATGCGGGTAAAAGCGGGTTGCGCGAAGTGAAATTGAACAGGAAGCCGGCACCGAGGTAGTTGTCGTAATTGATAGCTGTCTTAAGCAAGGTAGGGGCCCGCTCTATGCAGTCGATGACGAGCGTGAGCTTTCCATCCTTTAGCTCCAGATGGTAGGTGACCTTCTGAAAGTAATTGGTGCCCATCAGATGGTCCACGGCTTGCTGCAACTCGGCGGGCTGGTAATAGTGGCCGGTTTTCAAATCGGAACGCCCGATAATTTCAGCAGCGGTGAAGCGCTCATTGCCCTGCACGGAGAGGCTGTCAATCCTTATGGAGTCTACAGCGGGCAGTTGGTCCTTACGGGCAGGGCGCGGGAACGCGCGCAAAGAGTCGGTCAATGCTTGCAGCCGGGGCAACATTTTGCGTGCAGCCAGCTCGCCTTGCCTGATAATAGCAGCCGCTTGGCTGAAGTCCTGTGCGTTGTACCCCTCCAGTGCCGGTTCGATATAGTAATCTACCATAGGCATTTGCTCTTCCACGTCCTGCAAACTCTTGAGGAAGCCGGTCTGAAGGAATATTTTGGAGAAACTTTGCAGATCTTCTTTATCGGCTTTTACCCAGCCGGTGTATACGCCGATCACAATGTCTGCTTCCCATTCTATGGCCTCCTCCACCGGGAAATTGCGGATGGGCCCGCCGTCAACAAGCACCATGCTGTCCAGCTCTACCGGAGTAAAAAAGGTAGGGATAGCCATGCTCGCCCGCATTGCTCTTGCGATTCGCCCCTTATCATGAACATAGGGCACTCCGTGTACTATATCCGCGGAAACGCATCGGAATGGCGTCGGCAATTCCCGAAAATCGGTGGTTCGGTAAGCGGGCAGCGTGAGTTGAGTCAGCAGGTTGCCGACTTGATGCCCGTGGATCAGCCCGGCAGGCGCCCGGAGCTTCCCGTCAACGAGCGGGAGCTGGACCAGCTGGTTTTCAAAAAAATCTTTTTCCTCAAAAATCACATTACGCAGCCCGACCTTGTCGCTGAGCACCCGGTCCCAGTCGAGGGTGGTCGCTATGCGTTCCAGGCTGTCTGCCCGGTAACCGATGGCGTAAAGCCCGCCGATAATGCTGCCCATACTTGTTCCGGTAATCAAATCTGGCTGCAGCCCGGCTTCTTCCAGTACTTTCAGTACACCAATATGCGCTAAGCCTTTTGCGGCGCCTCCACTGAGTACATAGGCCACTATTGGGCGTTGAGGATGGTCGGCCGGCTGTGCGCCGGCGACGCCTGCCAAAAACAGGAATAGCAGGCACAAGGTTTGGGGTGTTTTCATGGTATTGGGGGTTTCACTCGTATGGCTACAAAGCTAATTGATTTTTCACTACGATGCCAACTCTTTTGGTGCTTAACCCATTGCTATTCAGCGGGAAAAGAAAAGTAAGCAGAAAAAAAGCCCCTGTTGTGCGGAAGTAGTCAGCGCGTTTTCCGGCTTCGCATTCTGTTGGCGCTTAAAAAAGAGCCGGGGGCAGGCAAAGACAGAAAACGCGCTTTACGGATTACTCCTACTCGATAATGTTCAGCCAGACTGCCCCGTGCTGCCGCCCATCGCTGAGGCGCAGTAGGTAAGCTCCGTTTGGAAGTTCGCTAAGGTCCAGCGTGGCCGTGAAACTGCCGCCCGCCGGCTGAAAATGGTAAGACCGCAGCCGCTGCCCGGCGGCGTCGAACAGTTCTGCCTGCAAGCGTGCCGGCGCGCCTTCCATGCGCAGTGTGAAGTGCCCGTTGCCGGGGTTAGGCGCAATCCGGAGCCCCCATGCCTGTTGCGGGTCAACCACGGAAGAGATGACTTCCAGCTCCCCGGCTACAGCGGTGCACCCATTGGCATCCGTCACCTGCACCGTGTAGTTGCCCGGAGGCAGCTCGCTGAAGGTGCCTCCCGGCTGTTCGGGCCCGCCGTTCAGGCTGTAGGTGTACGGAGGCGTACCTCCGGCAGCTACCGCTACGATCAAACTTCCATTTAGGGAAGCGTTGACGTTGAGCGGCGTAGGCTCGTCTATCTCAGCTGAAACGGTGAACTCAAACCCCGCCGCATCGCTAATGGTGAAGCTGTATGCTCCGGCTGCCAGGCTGTCGACTGTAATGGTGGGGTCAAAGCTGCTTCCCTGCAGTTCGTAAGGAGGCACGCCCCCTGTA
>CAJXXJ010000784.1 GCA_913062745.1 uncultured Phaeodactylibacter sp. | reverse complement strand
GGGAGGGCTCCATCGGCGGGGTTGATAAGCCGCTTGGCGCGGGCATCCTGCCCACCGCCGTCGCTGCTGCTCAGGGTATAGCATCCGCTCAGGATGGCGCTGAAGGCGAAGAGGGTGGTCAGGGAGCGTAACAACTCTTTCATAAGGGGTGCTTCAATGATTTCCTTAGCAACCTGTACGAATGCAGGCGTGTTCACTCGCGCTTCACCACCTTGTGTTCCTTTTCATCCGGGAGCACGATATTGGGCAGCATGGTGGACTTGAGGCCCGAGAGTACGCTGCGCCACAGGTAGCTGAAGAACGAGCGGGTGGGGTCGCGTTTGTAGTAGATCTGCCCTTTTCGAAATTTTTCGCCCGGCAGGTTGTCCTGCGGGAATGCGGTCCATTCCACAAATCCGAAAAGCAACTCTTTGAGAAGGCCCATTTTTTCCTTTTTGATGGCTACTTCCAGGTTTTCGTAGAAGAATTTCAGGGAGCCTTCTGCATACTCGCTGTTGGCCCGGGCACTAAAGGAGAGTTCCTGGGCATCGCCGGAAGTAAAATAGAGGGGTGCGCCGTACTTGAGGATGCGGTTGGTGGCCGGCAGGTGTAGAGCGCCGAGCCTGCCATCGTAGGTATAGTGTTTTGCATTTTCCGAAAGGGGGAACTGTACGCTGAGCCGCAGGGGTGCCTGTCCGTACATGTCGCCTTGCAAATAGGCGTACAGCGTTTCCGCACTATCCTGATTGGTGATGTTGGTAAATTCTGCCTGTATATCGTGAAAGTCGATATAGCCGGGCGTGGGGCTGTCGGGATAGCGTTCGGTGTAGCGCACATAGGCATTGCTTACGCTCAGGCTATCGATGGACAGCGGGGCGGAGAGCTGCAGTAGCCGCTGGTGGAGCAGCGGGCGGGCGGGTTTGTCCCGGGGTTTTCGTTTGTCCATGTAGTCGCGCAGGTCCAGATTTTGGGCGTGGACTTCCTGTATCAGAAATTGACCTTTAAGCAGGGCCTGGTAGTTGATGCCCTTGGCCTGGAGTCGGTTGAGGGAAACCTGGATGCGGTCTTTTCGTACGCTGGTGCGCTGTGCGAACCCGGTTTTGCTGTAAAGTGGATTATAGTCAAAACCGGATATCCAGAGCTGCCCGCCGGGCACTGCCGCGGTGATTTGGCTGAGCTGCAGGTAGTGCAGTGCGTCAGGGCGCTGCATGTGTATGCACCGAAAGTCAGCATAAGCCTGTCGGAGCAGGCTTCCGGACAGCTGTGTAGTATCCGACCAGGCGATGGCTTCTGAATACAGGTGGAAGGTATCGACGGTAACGGACGGGCGGCTGCTGTCGGCGAACTGCAGGTCCAGCCTGCCGCTGCGGCAATCGAAAGCGCCGAGCTGCATGCGGAAGTTGGGTTTGTTTTGTTGACTGCTGTCGGCTGCGGCGGTGCTGTCGCGTGGCGTTAGGGTAGCGCGGATGTGGGGGTTTTGCAGTTGGATCTGGTCGAGTTTGATTTCTGTTTGGCCGAGCAGGGCGAGCCACTCAATGCCGTGGAGGTGGATGGCTTGGGTTTGGTTGTCAAACTGCAGGGTATAGCGATTGAGGGGCAGGCCGCCGGAGGCGGTGATGCCCGTTATGGAAAGGTCGCCTGACAGGGGCTGCAGGGAGAAGTCTTGGTATTGGAGGTCGATGCCGTTTTGTTTAGCGGCTTTTTGCAGGCGTTGTTCTGCTTTCCAGGGTACGTAGAGGTACAGGAATGCGGCAACAAGGAGTATGATGCCGCCGGCGATAGCGGCGGCGCGCTGGTATTTTGGTTTTTTGAGTTTCATTAGCTTTGAAAGGAGAGGGGATTGGGTAAAGTTCGTTTTTGGGGAATAGCATTTTTGTTCGAACATCTGCCCCGTGGCTTCACGTTCGGAAATTGAAACCTTTTTCTAAGAACCTGCCGGTCGAATCAGTACCGGCTCAAACTAGAAAACCAAATGAGACTCACTATTCTTGCCTTGCTAAGCTTTGCGCTGCTGGGCTTAAATTCATGTGATGTAGATCAAACCGAAGAGGGCGAAATGCCGGATGTCGACGTAAGCGTCGAGGAAGGGGATATGCCTGAGTACGATGTAGACTGGGCGGATGTCAACGTTACGACGGAGACCCGCATGGTTGAAGTTCCCAAAGTGGTTGTGGTCACGGAGGAAGAGGAGGTTGAAGTACCTGTTGTGAACGTGGACATGCCGGACGAGGAGGAAGAAGAGCGTACAATTATGGTGGAAGCCGAAGTGATGGGGACTACTCATGAGATTGATATTCAAGGTATTTATGCTTCTAAGAATCGTTTGTATGTTGTCAGTAAGCTTGAAGATACGGGTGAGAACCTCGGTAATCAGAAGATGAGAGTTTCGGACCGTCTTGTGCTGAATGCTCCGGACCTGGATGTTAAGCATTATGTGATTGGCAACAAACCGGCGGGTGATTTCAATAGTCAGTACACTTATATTGACAGCC
>CAJXXJ010000783.1 GCA_913062745.1 uncultured Phaeodactylibacter sp. | reverse complement strand
ATTTTGATAGCCTTCTTCCAAATATATGACTCTGTGACGATGCTCCACATGTCAAGGTCTAAGGATTCGGAAATCTTGTCTACTCGGCGCAGCCAGGTAGAGTCGCACATTAATCCTGGATCATGTAAACTATTGCAAAAGTTCCAAAGCGACAATTTGGGTTACGCCCGCGGCAGGATTTCGGAGAAATCCAACATTTGTTGCAAGCACCCGCAAGCCAAGCTTCTGACTTCGGAGAAGTCACATATTTACATAAAACACATCCGGGAAACTGCACCCCTGCTCCCAATAATAACCTCAGGCCTTATACGTCATCTGAGGCCGGCTGGCTATCGGCAACAGGCTGGCCTTATCGCCTTTGCTGCGCAGAAACTCTGCCGCAGTATCCGCTATCGTTTGGCTGATCGGGGTATAGGCGAAGCCCGGCACCTGCAGCGAGCGGTCATTTTTGTAATAAAAACTCAGGCTCGAATTCTTCGCCGTCTCCCGGGTAAGGAAAGGCGCCTGCCCGGTGAGGCGCGACTGAATCCAGGAAGCCCGCCAGGCCAGGTTTCGAAGCAGCCAGCCCGCTTTCAGCCCGGGTGCTGGTTTGCCCAGGGCTTCCGCAATTTCCGACAGCAGCTTGCGGTATGGGTAATGCGCGGCATTGAGGATGAAGCGCTGCCCGCTGTGGCCCTGCTCCATCAGCAACTGCATAAAACAAGCCACATCCCGCACATCTACCAGGCCGGTAGTACCTGCCGGATAAAAAGAAATACCATCCCAGACGGTCTGGAAAAAACGCGGCGGCCCACTGTCCCAGTACCCGCTGCCGAGCACAATAGATGGATTGGCGACCGCTACTTTCAGCCCTTCTGCCTGCCCGCGCCAGACTTCCTGCTCTCCCTGAAACTTGCTGATTGCGTAGCGCGTATTGAGCGGGCTGCGCTCCCATTTCGATTGTTCGCTGAGGGTGGCGCCGTTTTTGCTCCGCCCCACCGCAGCTACCGAGCTCAGATAAATAAGGTGCTCCGTGCCCAGATGCAGCGCGGTATTGACCACATTGGCCGTCCCTTCCACATTCGCCCGCATCATTGCTTTGGCCTCTGCCGGGTCGAAAGACACAACGGCCGCACAGTGGAAGACGACCTGAATGCCCTGCATCGCTTCTTCCAGCGAAAAAGGGTCCAGCAAGTCCGCTTCTGCCCATTCCACCTGATCCCGGAAAGGGGCAACGAGCTCCATCGGGCTACTGCTGCGACGCATACCCCGTATCCGGGTATAACCCGCCGACAGCAGCTGCTGCAGCAGATGAGCTCCTATAAATCCGGTAGCCCCGGTGACCAGAATGGGCGTTTGTTTATTCATTGTCAGGTATTGAGTCCGGCAGGCCCCGGTGTATTGCTCCGCTGCAGGATGCCCGGCCGGCACCCGTGGCGGAAGGCAGCGTATTGGGCTGTCCGGTGAGGCGCAGCGCTCCCATCAGCGCCATGAGCACCGCTTCCTTATAATTAATTACAGCAGGCGGTGGCAGCTCAACGGCTAAGGAACAAATTTTTTCACACTCCTCCCGGATACACCTCACTAAAAACGTATTAAAGGCACCGCCGCCGCTGAGCAGCATACGGGCACTGCTGCCGGGCAGCTGTTCCCGCTCCTGAATCTGCTGTACAGAAAGGGCTACACTACGCGCTACCTGACGGCAGGCAGTATGCAGGCGGTCGGCTACGGGAGCCGCTGAATCCTGATACAGCGGCAGCAGCTGTTCCTGTACCCAGTCGTTACCGAGTGATTTGGGATAGGGCTGCTGATGATATGGGAGTCGCAGCGCTCGCTCCAGTAAGCCGGGCAGTAAGCGCCCGGATGCAGCGGTTCGCCCCTCTGCGTCGAAGCCCTGCCCCAGCTCCGCAGACAGCGCATTGAGCACCTGATTGGCCCCGGTGATGTCAAAAGCCACCTGCCCGCGGGCAGTACGGGCCGACACATTCGCGATACCGCCCAGATTTAATAAAAAGGAGTAATCCGGAAACAAGTGGTAGTCCGCAACCGCCGCCAGAGGCGCGCCCTCTCCGCCGAGCGATACATCCTGCATCCGGAAATTGTCGATGGTGAGCAAGCCGGTCTGTGCCGCAATAGCCGCCCCGCTGCCGATCTGCAAGCTGACGCCCTGCTGTGGATCGTGCCAAACGGTATGCCCGTGCGAGGCGATCGCGTCGACAGGCCAGCCAGTACGTTGCAGGAAGGCCTGAACCTGTTGCCCCATCCACCGACCAAAAGCCGCATCAGCTACCGCTAAGTCTTTTACTGAAGCCGACGGCAAAGCAGCCAGCCTCGCCCGCCATTCGTCACCGAAAGGGAAGCTGCGGCCCTCTAGGTACTCCCAGCGCAACGCTTCCGCCGCTTGCTGGCCCGGCAAGGGCTCAAATGCGGCTACCGCCAGGTCCAGCCCGTCCAGCGAACTGCCAGACATTAAGCCCAGTACCACCTTGCGGCCCT
>CAJXXJ010000782.1 GCA_913062745.1 uncultured Phaeodactylibacter sp. | reverse complement strand
GTCCACTCCGTCCGGTCCGCCGGCGGAAACGCCTCTTGATCGGGGTAACGGAAGCGGATGCTGTCGAGCGTAGCTTCCTCCGAATTCCAGATGTAAATATATAAATCCTGCCGCCGGTTAGCGTTGTTGCCAAAGTCACCGATGAACAGTCGGCCCTGCCCGTCTGCTGTCAGGTCTTCCCAATCCCGGTTAACTGCACCCGGGATGCCCACTGTTTGCTGCAGCTCCCCTACCCCATCGGTCTGATACAGTTCGGCTGCATTGCCGCTGTCGTTGAGCCACCACAACTGATCCGGCTGTGCTGCCCACAGGCCGGAGGTTTCCGTGATTTTTTCAGGTAGCTTAAATTTTTTACTAGGCAGAAAATTTTGACTGAGTAAAAGCAAAGGATGAAATAGTAAGAAAACAAGGGCTATTCTAAGCATACTGTGAAAATTTAGATGTATTGCTCAAAATAGCCCAAAAAAAGGAGTAGTGTGTTTTTAAATCAACCTCCGCGCCCCCGCAATTTCCCGCTTAATAAACGGCTTAAGCTGTTCTGCAGCTTCAAAGAGCAGCGCCTCGCCGCTCGGGAAAGGCTGCGGCCGGTTGCCAATGCGACGGCGCGTCTGATCGCTCAGTGCCCGCTTGTCGCCCTGAAAGGTGGAAGCGTAGTTTTCGAATACGGCCTCCGCCTGCATCGGCTGCGAATCGATCAGGCTGCGGCTGCGGCGGTCGTAGAACTCAAGCCGCCCCCCGATGAAGGCAGACATCGTTTGGTACTGCTCCACCACAAGCGCCCCCACGCGGATGAAACGCGGCTGCGTGATGTCGTTGCCCAGAGAGTCTTTAGCCACATTCCCGTTTTTATCCAGTACATACTCCCACCCGTCTTCTACCTCGGCAAATTCTTCGTACTCGCGCTGATTGACCACACCCGGGCTTACCTCCACCTGCGTAATGCGCATGATTACCTCATAGTCGTACTCCATACCTTCCTGCGGGCGGCTGTGGTACGCATTCCAAAAGCTGTTAAGGTCGTGCAGGCGGATGGTTTCTATATCGCGCTCCAGCGCACGCGGCAGCACCGCATTGGACTGATTGTCGAGCTTGACCAGGATATGGGTAGTGCCCAGCTGATGCGCTTTGCGCTGCAGCCCCTCCTTGTCGCGGAAATTAGCGAAGTAAGCCTCTGTACGCTGCAGTTCGGTATAAGCGCGCCGGGCAGCAAGCTTATCGCCCTGTTCAGCATTTCGGAGCAGCCGTTGTGCCTCCGTATAGTGGAACGCTGCCGCATTCTCGCGCGCCTCCAGTTCCAGCCCGTCTACCCTCACGAAGCGGAAATTGGCTTTGATGCCTTCTTTAGAGGCCAGTGGCAGCAAGGGCGCTACGGCTTCCTGCCGGCTGCGGATCGCTTCGTAATGGTTGTGGATGCGCGGCCAGAATTCCGGGCGGCCGGCCTGCTTCAGGCGGTCGGCCGCAGCCAGGTCCTGCTGGTTGGCCTTATCAAATGCTTCTTCAAGAGCGAGGACAAATTTCGCTTTCTTGTTTTTCTTGCCGGCCAGGCGGCGGACCGCCTGATCGATTGCCGCATCGTAATCGCCGCGTTCTACCAGTTTTTGTGGGGATATACAGGATTGGAAAACCAAAACAGCGGCCAGGATGGAAAAGAGATGGATGTAACGCATAGCTCGAAAAATTTGGTTGATCGTTGGTTCCAAAATACGCTCAAATTGTGCATAGCGCTACTAAGGCAACGTTAAGCCCGACGGCGGGAGCGTTAAAGAAATAAAAAGAGAAACAGGATGCTGTTAGCTATTTCTTAAAACGCCGCTACTTTGTATCTTCACCATTATGAAGGCACCCCTAAAAGTCGGTATCACCGGAGGCATCGGCAGCGGAAAATCAACCGCCTGCCGCATTTTCGAAACATTAGGCATCCCGGTATACTACGCGGATCAGCGCGCGAAGCAGTTGATGGTGGAAGACGCCCGGCTGCGCCGGGAAATTACCGGTATATTTGGTGAAGCGGCTTACCTGCCGGACGGGCAGCTTAACCGGGCATATATTGCCGAAAAGGCCTTTAGCGATAAGGCGCTGCTTCAGAAACTCAACGCTGCAGTACACCCGGCCGTGGCACGCGACAGCCTTACCTGGCACGAAGCGCAGTCCGGAATCCCCTACACCCTAAAAGAGGCCGCCCTGCTTTACGAAAGCGGTGCCCATGCATCACTGGAGCAGATCATTGTAGTCACCGCTCCGGAGGCTATTCGCCTGCAACGGGTCATGCAGCGGGACGGCGTTGACGAGGCGGCCGTACGGGCCCGCATGGCACAGCAGATGCCGGAAGCCGAAAAAGTAAAACGGGCACATTTTATCCTGCACAACAACGGCAGGCAATCCCTGATCCGCCAAATCATCCAAATCCACCGTTCGCTGCAAACCATTCATCTATGAAGTTTGACCATCCTACCGAAGTACTGATTACTCAGCCCGAACAG
>CAJXXJ010000781.1 GCA_913062745.1 uncultured Phaeodactylibacter sp. | reverse complement strand
GTAGAATTGCACGACGGCAACATAAGCGTGCAAAGCAGGCCCGGCAAAGGGAGCACTTTCACGGTGAAAATACCGTTGCGATGAAGGAGGAAATCAAACTGCTGCTGGTGGACGATGAGGCCACGCTGGGGCTCATCGTCAAAGAAAGCCTGGAGAGCCGCGGATTTACGGTGGTGTACCGGCAGGACGGGGCAGAGGGCTGGGAAGCTTTTCAAACGCACCGCCCGGATATATGCGTACTGGATATCATGATGCCTGAGCAGGATGGCTTTTCTCTCGCTGCCGCTATCCGGGAAGCAAACCCTTACGTCCCGATTGTTTTCCTTACCGCCAAGTCGCAAACCCGGGATGTGGTGAAGGGCTTTGAGCTGGGCGCCAACGACTACGTCAAAAAGCCGTTCAGCATGGAGGAGCTCATTGTGCGCATACGGGCTTTGATGCGCGACCGCAAGCTGCTGTCGCGGCAGCCTTTACCGGAACAGGACCGCTGGCAAATCGGGCAATTCGAGTTTGATGTCCGCCGGCAAACACTGAGCCTCGGCAGCAAGGCGCGCAAGCTCACCCACCGGGAAGTGGAAGTGCTTGAACGGCTGTGCCGGCACCGCAATCAGGTCATGGAGCGGCAGCCGGTCCTGCTTGAACTGTGGGGAGACGACAATTTCTTCAATGCCCGCAGCATGGATGTTTTCATCACCAAGCTGAGAAAGTACCTGAAAGCCGACTCGCAGGTAGAGATTGTGAATGTGCGCGGGGTGGGGTACAAGCTGATTTGCTGAAGCGATTGCGGGACTGCTCCTGAAATGGTATCTACTGAAACGATAAGGAATTTTTGGCTGCTGGTAATCAAGCTTTGCTCCCCTTTCGCCTCTGCGTGAGACACACCTTGCCCGAGATTACGGCAGGTAGCAGACTATACCCTGGCCTGCTTCCCTCATGTATCACCCCCGCACAAACAGCCACCGCACCCCCCGGTAAATCCCAATGCCGATATAGCCCAATGGCCCGGGTTTCTGCCGCTCTTTCAGGTTAATGGTAATCGTAGCGAAGGCGTCAAGGTGATCAATACGGTTCATTTTGCCTTTGAGCAGGTCAATGGTTTCGTTCAGCCGCTCCAGTTCTTTTTCCACTTTCAGTATTTCATCTACAGTCTCTGCCCGGTCAAGTAGCTGCAGGTAACGGCCGCGGGCTTGCAGGGCGTTGTCGAGCCGTATTTGGTAGTCCCGGTACGCTTCCGTCACGTCCTGCCCGCGCACGCTCCTGCGGTCTACGCGGCCGAGCTGGCTTACTTCCGTCAATGCGGCATCAAGCTGATTGCTCGCTACCCGGATGACCGAGCGGTAGGTGCCGCTTTCGCTAACGTAGCCTTCGTAGCTCTCCGCGATTTGCTGCAGCCGCAAATTAGTGCTGTCCGGATGTTCCACCGTCAGCGAAAGGAAGGCATCGTAGATGATTTTGCGGTCTTGTGGTCTTTCCGGGCTTTCTGCCAAAGCGGTAGCCTGGGAAATGTTCCCGGCATACTCCCGGCTGCTGCTGCAGGCCAACAACGAAGTAAGGGCGATAAAGGCAAAGTATTTTGAAATCTGATGCATAGGTTCTTAGATTTTTATTCGCGTCCGGCTCATGATTGGTCCGGTTTGGCTTCACTGCCGGCCAGTATACCACCGTCGATGTGCAGCTCCGTGCCGGTGACGTATTTTGATTCGTCGGCAGCGAGGTAAAGAGCAGCGTAAGCCACGTCTTCCGGCTCCCCGAATTTACCCAGCGGTATGCCGGCTTCCACTTCGCGGATGATGCGCGCCCGTTGTTCGCCTTCGCCCAGCATGGCGTCCCACATCGGTGTCATGATGGCGGCAGGATGCAGGCTGTTGCAACGGATACCGTAGCCTTGCTCTGCACAGTACAGCGCTACCGTTTTGGTGTGGTTGCGCACCGCTGCCTTGCTCGAAGCGTAGGCGGCAGCTCCGGGTATGCCGACGATGCCGCTGCGCGAGGAGATATTGACGATGCTGCCGCCGCCCTCTTTCATCAGCGCAATACCGTACTTGCAGCCCAGCATAACGCCGGTGAGGTTGACGCGGTGTACTTCCTCCCAGGACCCAAGGTCCGCATGCTCCGGATCAAAGGGGCCGGGCACTTCCAGAAAGCCGGTAATGCCGGCATTATTGACGAGCACATCCACGCGTTCCCAGTCGCCGTAAACGGTCTGAATGAGTTGTTCGGCCTGCGCGTAGGAGGCGGCATCGCTCTGGTAGGCTCTGGCCCGGCCGCCGGCGCAGGGATCAGGGTCGTCAGTACTTCTGACCACCCACCCTAGCCAGCGCGTTTAGGCAGGCGGCCGCCCGGTGCAGGTGGACGCGCGGCCGCCCTCCCGCCACCATCGAGTGCGCGCGGAGACCCCAGGCCGCCGCCGCCGACCGCCGACCCACGCACAAGGCGCCATATCAACGCTTGAAATTAAGGGACGATAGTACGTCTTGCCCCT
>CAJXXJ010000780.1 GCA_913062745.1 uncultured Phaeodactylibacter sp. | reverse complement strand
TTCGTAAATCAGCTGGTTTTGCAGCTTCGCCTATCCTACTTTGCAACGGTACAGGTTGTAGATTGCGGCGCTGAGCAGAAGGGCGTACAACAAAAATGCCCAAATAGTGGCCCACCAGGGCGGCATAATCCGAAAAGACAACTCGGCCGGGTTTTCGGGCCACAAGCCGTCTTTGCTTTTGCCCCACACCTGAAAAGTGTAAGCGCCCGGCGGCAGGTAAGCAAAGGCCACTTCCCGGCGCGACCCGGCGCTGATAGTATCCTCACTCAACCCGAGTAGCCGGTAACGGTACTGATTGTTGGGCGGGTCACCGTAGTGGAGCGCAGCGTACCGGAGGTTGAGCAGGCTTTGGCTGTAGTCCAGTTCCAACGCCACATCCGGGCGCAGCGGGCGCCCTTCCCGTATCTCCCCGTCCAAACTAAAGGGCTCATTATTGACCAGCACCTGGGTGATACGCACCGGCACCGGACGGCTTTCCACCTTCAGGTCCCCGGGGTAGAAGCTGTTAAGCCCGTTGATGCCGCCAAAGAGCAAACGGCCGTCCGGGGCAGTCGTGTAAGAGCTTCCGTTAAATTCATTGGCCTGCAGCCCGTCGGCTTCCGTGAAATTGAGGAATTGCTCTTCCGCCGGGTCAAAGCGGGAAAGCCCCCGGTTGGTGCTCATCCAGAGCTTACCGCTGCCATCCTGCTGAATAGCGTAGACTACCTCATTGGGCAGCCCGTCGGCAGCCGTATAGTTTTTGAACAAACCTGTCTGCGGGTCAAAGCGGCTGAAGCCGCCTCCCCGGGTGCCCAGCCAGAAATAGCCTTGCCCGGTATCGGTGATGGACAGGATGTGGTTGCTCACCGGCCCGCCCGGGCGCCCCTCCTCATAGCGGTATACACGGGCGCTCAGCGCTCCCCCGTCATCGAGTTTTAGGCGCAACAGCCCGTAGGGGGTCCCGGCCCACATTTCTCCGTTTTGGGGCTCGAAATACAAGGCTTTGAGGCTTACCGAACGGTAGGCTTCCGGAAATAGCCTGGACAGTTCGTGGTAGCGCAGGCTGCCCTTTTCCCAAATTACCAGTTTACCGTTGGAGAGTGGCATCCACACCCGCCCGTGCCCGTCTATCGCCATCGGGTAATCCGCGTCTATGCCCCCTTCAAAAGGGTATTCTTCATAAGCACCGGTGTCTGGATTAAAATGGATCAGCGCATTGCCTTCTTCTATTACCGGAAAACGGAACCAAAAGCTCCCGTCGGCAGCTTCCATCACCCAGTTACTGCGTATTGCCCGGTCCGGGAAGCCCGCCGGCCGGGAAGTTTCGCCGGTTTCAAGATCAACCCAGTATAGTTGCCGGTTGTGCCACGCCCAGCAGCGCCCTTTGCTGTCGACCAGCAGCCTGCGCAGGCTCAGGCCATCGAGCTGATGGTTAAAAAGCGCCTGCCTGGGGTCATAAATCCGCAGCCCGTAGCCGTTGGTCCCCATCCAGATCAGCCCGTTGTTATCCAAAGTAGCTGCCGAAAAGTATTGGCTTTCGGGGGAACAGTGCAGTAGCTCAAAGGCATCCGGGCCCGCTCTGCCGGGATAAAACCGAAAAAAACACCTGCCTGATACGCCCCATATTTGCCCTTCGTCATCCCGGAAGCAGCTTGACCAGGGGCCCAGCAGCATTTCCGGAAAGGGAAAGAACTGTGCGCTGCCCTCCCGGAGGAAAAGGTAGCCTTCGCTGCTCATAGCAATCAGTGCGCCATCGCCTACCGGCACCAGGTCAGAAAAGTACTGCAGCTTATTAAACACCGGGAAACCGTAGGCAGCCTGCATATCGCTAAAATGCGGCGCCTCGTCCAGCGGGGTTTCAAAAATGGTGTGCTGCGAGCCTACCAGCAGCCGGCCGTTCCACAGCTGCAGGCTTTTGCCCTCGCGCTCTTCCTGCCCGCTGAGCGGAAGGTATTCTGCCCGGACAACCCGCTCCAGCCGGGCGAGTTCCGGGACATCGACACCACCGGCGGCTCCCTCAAGGAGAACCTGATCCCGCTGCCCATCAAGGAGCCGTCGAACGTTCTCATGCAGCTGCTCGGGCTGCTCGTGGAGAGCGGCAAGCGCTTCGCCTCGATCGCCGACATGAACGTCGGGGACATGAACCAGCAGATGCCCGTGGGCACGACCGTGGCGCTCCTGGAGCGCGGCACGAAGGTCATGAGCGCGATTCACAAGCGCCTGCACTACAGCCAGAAGATCGAGTTCCAGCTGATGGCCCGGGTGTTTAACGAATACCTGCCGGCCGAGTACCCCTACCAGACGGGCTCCGGCCAGCAGGTGGTCCTGAACCAGGACTTCGATGGCCGGGTCGACGTGATCCCGGTATCGGACCCGAACATTTTCAGCCAGAGCCAGCGCATTACCATGGCCCAGGAGCTGATGCAGCTGGTCCAGTCCAACCCGCAGATCCATGGGCCCCGGGGCGTCTACGAGGCCTACCGGCGCATGTACGCGGCCCTGGGCG
>CAJXXJ010000779.1 GCA_913062745.1 uncultured Phaeodactylibacter sp. | reverse complement strand
CTGTACCTTGACGATTTTCAACTGGAGCGCTACCCCGGCAGCCAAAGCCCGGCGAGCTATGCAAGCGAAGTGCAGGTAAGGGACGGCGACACTCAATTCCCCTACCGCATTTACATGAATAATGTGCTGGACCACGGCGGCTACCGCTTTTACCAGGCCTCTTACGATACCGACGAGATGGGCACCGTTTTGTCCATCAATCAGGACAAGCCCGGCACCTACCTGACCTACCTGGGCTACCTGCTGCTTATGATCGGCATGATAGCCACCCTGTTTGCGGGCCGCAGCCGTTTTACCATGCTCAACCAAAAGCTGTCGAAGCTACGGGAAGCGCAGCCTGCACCGAAGCTGTACCCGCAGCCGGCATTGATTATGGGCTTGCTGGGCATTGTCTTCATCAGCCTGCAGGCTACGCCCGAAGCAGCGGTAAACTCTGGCCCGATACCAAAAGCACAGGCCGATGCCTTTGGGCGCCTCATTGTGCAGGATATGGACGGCCGGATGAAGCCGCTAAATACGCTGGCTCACGAGATCGTCCGCAAGCTGGGCGGCAGCACCCGCATATCGGTACCTTTAGAGGGCGAGACCTGGGAAATGAGCCCGGAGCAATTTCTGCTGGCCATACAGCTCAACCCGGCCGTATTCAGCGAGCTCCCGCTGATCAAAGTGGACGAGGAGAAGTCCCAGGAGGCCTTTCAGCAACTGGGCGTAGAACCGGCTGGCTACCTGAGTTTCCGCGACTTCCTGAGCGATGATGCAGGCTACAAGCTGCAGGAGATGGTCGAGCAGGCCAATCAGCTCAAGCCGGCCGAGCGCACCGAAGCCGACAAAGAGCTGCTGAAGACTGACGAGCGCTTCAATATCTTTTACGGCCTGTTGTCGGGCGATTTTCTACGGCTATTCCCGCTGGCCGGCGACGATAACGATACCTGGTACACGCAAAATCAGTACGATCAGGGCTTCAACGAAGAGGACGGGCGCTTTGTCAAAAACATCATACCCGTCTACCTGAAAGGGCTGCAGGATGGAATTTCCTCCGGCGACTGGACGGAAGCGGAGGAAGCGCTGGGTTACCTGGATTTGTACCAACGCGAGCTGGGCGCAGCGGTCTACCCTGCCGCCTCAGATATTGAAGCAGAGTTGCTGTACAATGAGCTGCAGCTGGGCTCCCGCCTGTTTGCGCCCTTCTGGGGCCTCGGGCTGGCCATGCTCGTGCTCGCCATACTTTTCCTGTTCTACGACAAGAAGTGGCTGCACATCAGCTGGCAGACCGGGCAGATACTCAGCTGGCTCGGATTGCTGGTATTCACCTTCCACCTCGGGCTGCGCTGGTATATTGCCAAGCGCCCGCCCTGGACCGATGGTTTTGAGATGCTCGTATTTGTGGCCTGGGGCCTGCTGTTGTTCGGGCTGCTCTTCGCCCGCAAAACGCGCTTCACCCTGCCACTCGGCCTGATTTTCTCCGGCACCCTGCTGTTTGTTGCGTTTCTCGACTGGCTAAACCCCGAGATTACCAACCTTATGCCGGTGCTGCATTCCTACTGGCTGAAGATACACGTGGCCATCATCGTCAGCAGCTACGCGCCGCTGGCTCTGGCAGCGACGATCGGGCTGCTGGTGCTGCTGCTTATCATTTTCCGGCCCGGCGGGGAACAGCCGAAGTGGACTAAAAACATCCGGGAGCTTACCATCGTCAACGAGCTGTCGATTACCGCCGGTTTGTTCCTGCTCACCATCGGCACCTTTCTCGGAGGCGTGTGGGCTAATGAAAGCTGGGGCCGCTACTGGGCCTGGGACCCCAAGGAGACCTGGGCGCTGATTTCCATCATCGTCTACGCCATCGTACTGCACTTGCGGCTGATCCCCGGGGTGCGCAACCCGCTAGTGTACAACCTGGCAAGCCTGTGGGCTTTTTCGGCCATCATCATGACTTCTTTTGGGGTGAATTACTACCTTTCCGGCCTGCACAGCTATGCCAAGGGCGACCCGGTGCCCGTACCCGGCTGGGTATTCTGGACAGTGGGCATATTGCTGGCGGTATCGGTGGCTGCGGTGGCCCGGCGGCAGCAAGGGGGTAAGGCGGTGTGAATTAAGGCCTCATTCTCCAATCCCGTTATCTTTGCTCCATGCAGTACCCCGACTTCGCCCGACAAATTATTGCCCTGAAGGAGGCTGATCTACAGCTACGGGCCCGACTGGTGCGCAGCGGCGAACTGGGCCAAGGCTACCATCCGGAGATGCGGCGCCTGCACCATCAGAACGCAGCTGCCCTGGAGCGCATCATCGTCCACACCGGCTACCCAACGGAAGAGCGGGTAGGCAAGGCGGCAAGCGAAGCAGCCTGGCTGGTCATTCAGCACGCCATCGGGCAGCCCGCCTTTATGCGCAAGTGCGAGCAATTGCTGCGGGAAGCGGTGGACAGTCGGCAGGCAAACCCTGTTGATCTGGCGTACCTCAGCGACCGGATCGCGGTGCTGGAAGGCAGG
>CAJXXJ010000778.1 GCA_913062745.1 uncultured Phaeodactylibacter sp. | reverse complement strand
ATCGTATTTTGGTTGCCCCACTCGTAGCCCACGAAGATACTCGGGAAAAGGTTGAGGTAGTCCCGTGGGTTGACTTCATTGGTCTGCACCAGCTCGGTGAGGATATCGGTGTACTCCAGGCGCAGGCCCGCCTGTACGGAGATGGGGCCGTATTTATTACCGACGCTGGTGTAGGCCGCATATACGTCTTCGTTGTAAATGAATTCATTGGCGAACCCTTCCAGAAGGCTCCAGCTGCCGTTGCCAAACTCTTCCACCATAAAGTCTGTGTTGATATCGCGCAGCCCGGCGCGCAGCCCGGCTTCAAACTTACCTTCTTCGCCGAAAGGCCGCACATAATCCGACTGCAGGATCAGCTGCCTGCTGATTTCCTCATTGGTAGAGCGCTGCTGCAGTTCAGGGATGCCGGCTTCCACAAATTCAGGGGTGAAGTAAGCTTCCTGTATTTCAGAAGTCTCAAGCTCGCTATTATCCTGGTAGCGGGCGTCTATGGTAAAGGTGTGCCCTTTGCCCGGTAGCTGCTTGCGGAAAGACATGACGTACTCCAGATTATTCTCAATCTCGTCTTCCAGGTCCAGACGGGTGGTGATGCTTGTCGGGTTGCTCAGGTCAAACAGGTAATCGCGGTAAGTGAGCTCCGAGGTATTTTCGTTGTCTTCGTAGCTGTAGGTAAAGTTGGTAGACAAGGTAGCGGTTTCGCTAAAGCTGTAGTCGAGCCCGGCGCGCACCGTATTGTCCCAGCCGCCACGCGTGCGGTCGCGGTCCTGTGTCTGAATGAAGGTGGTGTCCGGCCCAAATGCGTTGCGGTCGTACACTTCCTGGTACAGCGAGCCCTCGCCCGGGCTGTTGCGGTAGGTCAGCCCGTAGTTGGCGAAGAAGTTCCAGTTGCCGGTACGGTAGTTGCTGTTGAGCGCCACGCCGTAGCGGTCCGGGTAGCCGGCCGTCAGGTCGACGGAGCCGTTGAGGCCCTGCCGCTTGTCTTTTTTCAAAATGATATTGATAATGCCCGCCATGCCTTCCGCTTCGTAGCGGGCACTCGGGTTGGTGATGACCTCCACGCGTTCGATCAGGTTGGCCGGGATTTGGCGCAAGCCATCCGTATCGCCGGTGCCTACCAGGCCGGAAGGGCGGCCGTTGATCAGGATACGCACGCCCTGACTACCACGCAGGCTGACGTTGCCTTCCACATCTACCGTCACAGAAGGTACGTTGTCCAGTACATCGGAAGCGGAGCCGCCGGCATTGGCCAGGTCTTTGCCTACATTGAATACCCGCTTGTCGAGCGACATCTGCATGCGGCTTTTTTCGGCGCGCACCTCAACTTCCGTTAGCATAGTAGAGCTGGCTTTGAGGCTTATTTCGCCCAGGTCCGCAGTCATACGGCCGCGCTCAATTTCAAATGGATTGGTCTGCGTAGCATCGTAAGAAATAAAAGCCACATTGAGGTAGTACCGCCCGCGGTCCAGTTCTATGGAGAAGATGCCGTTGACATTGGTAACGCCTCCGGTCACCAGGCTGCTGTCCGGCAGCGCGTGCACGGAAATGGTAGCGTACTCCAGCGGCTCGCCGGTGGCAGCATCTACGATCCGGCCTTTGACCAGGCCTTTGGCATCGTCGCCCGGGTCTGCCCAGCTCATCAGGGGGGTACTCAAAAAGAAGGTAAATAGCAGTAGTGTTAACGTCAGGTGTGATTTCATCAGTGCGGTTTTATTTGAATGCGCTGCAAAGGTAAGGAGTAACCCTGTAGCACTTCTGTAGTAATGCTGAAGCAAATTTGAAGTTTAAACATTTTTTGAAAAAATTACAGAAATTTCGTGCCATCGCTGCTCGTAATGGTAGGCGACTTCCCATTTATTCGCCTCACAGATTTTCTTGACAATGGCCAGGCCCAGGCCCAGGGATTGCCTGGACTGCTGGCTTTTTTGAAAGCGCTCGAATAGTTCTTCCGGCGGAACAGCCGGTGGCTTGCCGGTATTGCGGATGAGCAGGCGGCGGTTGTTGAGGCTGACTTCTATTTCTCCATCCTGCACATTGTGGCGGATGGCGTTGCGCACCAGATTGGCCACCAGCACATCGGCCAGGGTAGGCTCTATGGATAATTGCACTTCCGGCGTCACTTCGCGCTTGAGCGGCAGGCCCCGCAGCATAGCGAGTTCCTCAAAATTATCCAGGCATTCGTCCACCACTTTGGAGAAGTCGATCCGCGCCCGGGGCACGAATTCCTGATTTTCAATCTTGGTAAGCAGCAGCAGGGCGTTGCCGAGTTTGGAAAGCCGCCGCAGGGATTGCTGCGCATCGCCGATCAGGCGCAGCTGTTGTTCGTGCAGGGGCTCGGTTTCGGTGAGCAGCTCCAGCTTGCCGCGGGCGATGGAGAGCGGCGTCTGCATCTCGTGGGAAGCGTTTTCGCTGAATTCCTTCACCGTTTTGTAGTCCCTCCGGGCTTTTTCCGCCATAGCGGTGACGAAAGCATTAAGCTGACGAAATTCTT
>CAJXXJ010000777.1 GCA_913062745.1 uncultured Phaeodactylibacter sp. | reverse complement strand
AGAAGCAATTTGGTACGCAGGCGCTTTGTTTTTGCGGCGCACCACGAAATCGTCCAAAACTTCCAGGCTGTACGCTTTTGCCGGATGCTGCCAGCGATTCATCAGCACGCGCTGCCCTTCCAGCGGTGCGCGCACCCGCCAGGCATTCCCGGAGGCATCGAAATCCAGCGACCGCCCGATACAGCTGCCGGGATACCGCCCATCAGCCGAGGCTTCCCGTATTTCTTTACGGCTACAGCGACAGGCAAATAAATGGCCCTGCTCTTTCAGTTGGCGCAGCGCACCTTCGTACAGCTCAAAGCGGGACTGCTGCGACCAGTTGCTGAAAAAGTCTTCCACGCCGAAAGGCCCTTCATCGTAGTCAATGCCCAGCCATTCCAGCGTTTCAAAAATATCCGCCACGTAGTCTTCGCGGCAGCGCGCCCGGTCGAGGTCATCAATGCGCAGCAGTATCTCCCCTCCGGCAGCCCGGGCAATAGCCCAGGTCATAATGAAGGATAGCCCGTTGCCCGGATGGAGCAGGCCGCTGGGGGTTGGTGCAATTCTGGTCCGCAATCTTTGGCTCATAGTCTGATGCTGTAAGGGGAATATAAGCTTTTTAGCGAAAGCCCCTGCCTGCTTATGCTGTCACAAGCTGCCCGCACGTCCGCGAGGGGGAAAGCATACCAAGTGCCGGTCAGCCCGAAGAACTTAGGCAGAAAAAGCCCCAGTGGGATTGCAGCAACTTAAGCGGCTCTCGCAATGTACTTATATTTATAAATACCGTACCAACCTGCCATGAAAACCCTGCCTAAACATCCAGCCCTCGTATCCCAGCTGCAAGCTTTGCCCGTTTTCGCCGATATTCCGCCGGAAGCTTTGCAGTGGCTGGTGGATACCTCGGAATACCGCTGCTACGAAGAAGGGGAGAAGATTTTCAGCCCGGGCGAGCCGGTCAGCGAAATGGAAATCCTACTGGATGGCCAGTGCTCCATTCGTGTTGCCACAACGCATGGCATGCAGGAAATCGCCCTCTGGGAAGCCGGCGCGGTAATCGGGCTGCTGCCTTTTTCCCGTATGAAAGAGGCCCGGGCAAACGGCATCGCGCTCAAGCCTTGCTATGTACTCGCACTCCACCGGGACCATTTTACGGAAATGGTCAACCGCAGCTACCGAATGACGCAGGCGCTCGTTGCCCGCATGAGCGACCGGGTGCGGGATTTTACCAGTAACAGCGTACAACAAGAAAAGCTGGCTGCGCTCGGCAAACTGTCAGCCGGGCTGGCCCACGAGCTCAACAACCCGGCAGCAGCTATGGTCCGCAATGCCGGGGAGCTTTACCGTAAGGTGCACGCCACGCCGGAGCGGTTCAAAGCCATCATGACGATGGGCATTACCCCTGAACAGACCGACCGGGTCAACCAAATTCTTTTTTCCAGAATCGAAAATGCCGGCAGCCTGAACCTCTCGCTTATGGAACGCGAAGAAAAGCTGGATGAACTGCTGGACTGGCTGGAAGAGCAGGAGGTGGAAGAGCCCGATGATATTGCTGAGACCTTCGTTGACTACGGTATGAGCACCGGCGAGCTGAATCTTATCGCCGGGACCGTAGGGCAGCATGCCCTGCCCGCCGTGCTCTGGTGGCTGGAAAGCACCCTCAGCCTGGAGCGCCTCGTGGAAGAGATACAGGAAGCGTCCAACCGCATTTCCACCCTGGTCAGTTCTGTAAAAGAGTATTCGCACATGGACCGCAGTACCGCCTTTGAGCCGGTAGCTCTCAGCAAAGGGCTGCGCACCACGCTGAGGATGCTCAAACACAAACTCCGGGAAAAAGGCGTGGCTGTGCATACCGACTGGCCGGAAAGCCTGCCCAAAGTGAATGGCTACGCCGGCGAGCTCAATCAGGTCTGGACCAACCTCATCTCAAATGCAGTAGACGCCCTGCCGGAAGAAGGCGGGCAGCTGCGCATAACCGCACAATCTGATCGCGATAGTGTATTCGTAAGCGTAGAGGACAACGGCAGCGGCATACCAGAAGATATACAGGGCCGGATTTTTGAACCTTTCTTCACGACCAAGCCCATGGATCAGGGCACAGGCATGGGCCTGGATATTGTTAAAAAAATTGTAGAACGGCATCAGGGCAGCATCAGCGTCGAATCTGAGCCCGGGCGCACCGTATTCCGGTTGCGTTTCCCCGCCCTTCCGCCAGCCAATTCATAACTATGGCAGATACCACACCCATTATCTTTTCCGTCGATGACGACCCGCAGGTGCTGCGCTCACTGAAGCGTGACCTGCGTAACGCCTACAAAAAGGAGTACCGCATCATCAGCACCGACAGCGCCCGCGAGGGGCTGGAAGCGCTGCAGGAGCTGCGCAAAAAAGGCGAAGAAGTAGCCCTGTTTATTTCCGATCAGCGCATGCCGGAGATGCCCGGCGTCGACCTGCTGGAGCGGGCGCGCGCCTTCTACCCCGAAGCGCGGCGCGTGCTGCTGCCGGCTTACTCCGACACCGAAGCGGCG
>CAJXXJ010000776.1 GCA_913062745.1 uncultured Phaeodactylibacter sp. | reverse complement strand
GAGCCAGTCGGCAGGGTCTTCGCGGTAGGAGACTGCCGTAATACTCAGCCCCTCCGGCGAGTTAGTCGGTAGGTCCTTCATCGAGTGTACGGCCACATCAATCTCTTCGCGCAGCAGCGCATCCTCAATTTCTTTGGTAAAGAAGCCTTTGCCCTCCATCTTATCGAAGCTCAGGTGCTGAATGCGGTCACCCTGCGTCTTAATAATGACAAGCTCCGACTCAATGCCGGACTCCTTAAGCTGCTCCTGTGTGTGGTGGGCCTGCCAAAGCGCGAGCTCACTGCCCCGGGTCCCTATGCGTATCTTATTCAAAATATCGTTTTCTTTTTATCTTCGCAAAGATAGGCGATGCCGCGCAAAAAGCGAATTCTGCTCTATCAACATGTACCACTTTGAATTGTTACACTAAACCGCAATTACGCCCGTTCACCAATAAAAAGCCCGGCATGCCACGTACGCTTACCGATCAGATGGACCACAAAATCACCCTGCCCGAAGAACCGCTGCGCATTGTATCCCTTGTGCCTTCGCAGACTGAACTGCTCTTTGCCCTCGGGCTCGATGAAGAAGTGGTCGGCATCACCAAGTTTTGCGTACACCCGGAAGAGCAGTTTCGCAGCAAGCCGCGCATAGGCGGAACCAAAGAAGTGAAGCTCGATAAAATACACGAGCTCAAGCCCAACCTGATCATCGGCAACAAGGAAGAAAATACCGAGGAAGATATCCGTGCCCTGCAGGAACACTACCCGGTATGGATGAGCGATATCAATACGCTGAACGATGCCCTGGAAATGATCCGTTCCGTCGGCCTCATCACCGGGCAGGAAGCCGCTGCCGAACAGCTGGCCGGGCAAATCCGCCGGGAATTCAGCTTTCTGCGCACGGAGGTAGCCAGTCAGCCGCCGGTTCGTGCCGCTTACGTGATTTGGCGAAAGCCGTACATGGTTGCCGGCGGTGGCACCTTTATCCACCACGTTATGGATCAGGCGGGCTTTCGCAATGTATTTGCCCATCAGGAGCGCTACCCGAAAATACCGCTGGAAGAAATTGCGATGCAGGAACCGGAAGTCATCCTGCTGTCCTCTGAGCCCTACCCTTTTCGCGACAAGCACCTGAAGGAATTCGAAATCATGTGCCCTACCGCACAAATAGAGCTGGTGGACGGCGAGCTGTTCTCCTGGTACGGCAACCGCTTGCTGCACAGCGGTAAGTATTTGCGCCGCTTACGCGAAAAACTGTCTCCTTCGGTAGGGTAATTTGTCGGAAATCGGCGGTATGGCAAGGTACCAAGCCCCGGGATACTACGTTTTACACAAAAGGCTTAACTTTAGCTTTATTTTCTGAAGAGCCGGAATAATCCTATGAAAAAGAATACTGTACTGTTTCTAGTTTTCGCGCTTATCCTCCCGGGCCTGGCCGCTGCGCAAAATGCCCGTGCCGCCAGCTCCCGCATCCCGGATCAGCTCATCGTGCAATTACAGCCGCAGGCCTCCGCAGAAGCACTCTTGCTGGACCTTAACCGGCAGCAGCCTGGTTCGGTGCAAATACTGCGTACTGTAGCGACCCGTTACAACATCCACCTCTTCCAATTTGACCCCGCACGCTGGCGCGGCGACCGCCTGCTGGCAGCCCTGCAAAAAAAGCGCGAAGTAGATGCGGTACAGTACAACTACCACATCAGCACCCGCGAAACGCCGGACGACCCTGAATACGAGCTGCAGTGGGGCGTAGAGCGCATCGGTACACCGGCCGTATGGAAAGCGGCTAATGGGGGTGGCCTGACCGCACAGGGCGATACCATCGTGGTAGCCATTGTGGATAGTGGTTTCGACCTGCAGCACGAAGACCTGGAAGACAACATCTGGCGCAACCCGCACGAAATTCCCGGTGACGGCATCGACAACGACCAACACGGCTTTCCAGATGATATTTACGGCTGGGATTTTGTAGCCGATTCCGACTCCATCCGTTACGGTGACCACGGGCTCTCCGTTTCCGGCATCCTCGGCGCCAAAGGCAACAACAGCCGCGGCATTGCCGGCATCAACTGGAATATCAAGATGATGTTTCTGACGATTGGCCGGGTCGACCATATCATAGCTTCTTACGAATACGTCATCGAGCAGCGGCGGCGCTACAATGAATCCAACGGTCAGGAAGGAGCCTTCATCGTAGCGACTAATGCGTCCTTCGGGCTGGCGGATCCTATCTTCTGCGAAGAGCAGCCGGTCTGGGGCGGTATGTACGACCTGCTCGGCGAGGTGGGCGTGCTGACCGGTGCCGGCACAGCCAACCGCGACCGCAACGTGGATGAGGTAGGCGATATGCCCACCACCTGCGAAAGCGAATTCCTGCTCACCGTACTCAACGGCAATGAAGACGAAGAACGGCATGCTCCCTCCGGTTACGGCGAGGTGTCTATCGATATGGCTGCCCCGGGTGAGGGCACCTATACCCTGCGCCCCTTCAACCGCTACGGTGCATGGGGTGGCAACTCGGCAGCA
>CAJXXJ010000775.1 GCA_913062745.1 uncultured Phaeodactylibacter sp. | reverse complement strand
TCATCAAGGGCGCCTCGCAGGGCGAGGGCCTGGGCAATCAGTTCCTGGCGAATATCCGGGAAGTGGATGCCATCATCCATGTCGTGCGTTGCTTTGAAGACGGCAATGTGGTACACGTAGACGGCAGTGTAGACCCGGTGCGGGATAAGGATACGATTGATACAGAGCTGATGCTCAAAGACCTGGATACCGTGGAAAAGCGCCTCGACCGCCTCAAGCGGCAGGCCAAAAGCGGCAACAAGGAAGATCTAAAGCAAGTGGAAATCGCCGAAAAGGTCAAAAGCCACCTGGAAGCATTCAAGCCCGCCCGCTCCCTGGAGCTGGATGAAGCCGGGCAGGAAGCGCTGGCGGATATGTTTTTGCTTACCGCAAAGCCCATCCTTTACGTCTGCAACGTAGACGAGGAGTCTGTGAAAACGGGCAATGAGTATACCGAAAAATTCCGGCAAGCGGTGGCAGAAGAGCCAGCGGAAGTCATCCTCATCAGTGCCGGCATCGAAGCGGACATCGCTGAGCTGGAAACGAAGGAGGAGCGCATGGAATTCCTGGAGGAGATGGGGCTGGACGAGCCGGGCGTCAACCGCCTGATCCGGGCAAGCTACAGCCTGCTCAACCTGATCACCTACTTCACGGCCGGCGAGAAGGAAGTACGGGCGTGGACCATTCAGCGGGGCTGGAAAGCGCCGCAGGCAGCGGGCGTGATTCACACCGATTTCGAGAAAGGCTTTATCCGCGCTGAGGTCATCAAGTACAACGATTATGTCACTCTGGGCTCTGAGCAATCTGTAAAGGAAGCCGGCAAAATGGCCGTAGAGGGCAAGGAGTACGTCGTGACGGATGGAGACGTGATGCACTTCCGTTTCAATGTCTGATTTCCGCTACTTTGTACTGTACAAACCATTCGGGGTGCTCAGCCAGTTTACCAGAGAGCACCCCAGCCATCGTGTGCTTGGGGATGTGTATGATTTCCCGAAAGGTGTCTATCCGGTAGGCCGGCTGGACAAAGACAGCGAGGGCTTGCTGATACTTACGGACGACAAATCGCTCAACCACCAGTTGCTCGACCCGAAGCGCGGCCATGAGCGCGTCTACTGGGCTCAGGTGGAGGGTATCCCCGATGAGCAAGCCCTGCAGCAACTCCGCACAGGCGTCATTATCCGGATCAATAAAATAGACCACCGTACGCGCCCTGCCAAAGCTCAGCTCATGGCAGCTGCCCCCGAGCTGCCGGAGCGGGACCCGCCTATACGCTTTCGCAAAAATGTACCCGAGCGCTGGCTTCAGCTCAGCCTGACGGAAGGCAAAAACCGGCAGGTGCGCCGGATGTGCGCAGCCGTAGGGTTTCCGGTGCTGAGGCTGGTACGTGCCCGCATAGAGGGGCTTAAACTTGGAGATTTGCAGCCGGGGGAGGTTAAAGAAATGGGGAAGAAAGAAATCTATACCAGGCTCGGGCTGTAAAAAAGGCCAGAGGCGAAATTCGCGCTCTGGCCTGAAGTGATGCGTAATTTTGTCTTTTAGCATTAAGTCCGGGCAGCGTGTTGGTCATAGCCTTCTGACTTGCTCAGTTGCTGCGCCAGTACGGTAAGCAGTACGCCATAGATAACTTTGGAAGTGACATCTGCCACCGTATAGGTCATCTGACGGCCCACAATACCACTTTCGTTGTACAGGCCAGATTCATTGAACAGGCCAAACAGGTGCGGCATCAGGTAGGCACCGGGGTAAAGGAACCAGGAGATCAGGAACAACGTCCAGATGCTGCCCAGCGTTTTTTGTGCATTTTCCGGAATGCCGTCTTTGCCTTCCGAGATCACCCGGCGCATCAGAATGAGTACGTGGATGAAAAATACCGTAGAGATAGCACCCCAAATGGCAAAAGCCGAAATGTTGGTCACCTCATAGTACTGCCCGATGTATCCGGTAATCACCATAAGGGAACCAGAGAACCAAAATTGATTCCGGATGCTCTTGAAGTTACTCTTGGTGAGCGATACCACGAACAGGATTTGGAACAATAGCATGGGCACGTCAATGAGCCAGTTCAGGTATCGGTAGCCATTGTTAAAAAGGTCCGCAATATTGCCGGCTCCCAGGAAGTAGAGCCCCCGGTCGGCATCAAAGGTAAAAGCGTTCTCCCAGTTCTGAGCCTGCTTGTAGAGCAGCAGAAAAGCAGAGGTCATTACCACTACGGAGAGTACGGAGGAAATCCGGTACTTTGGGGCTACTGACTTGATGGTCAGAATAAAATAGAAAAGGCCCGCAAGCATAGCTGCGTAACCTAAAGTCAAGACGTGGGCAGTCATCTGGAAGGCCATTTCGGTGATACCATCCTGCAAGCCCACGTAGTTTTCAAAGGTTGCGTTACCTAGTATTTCCATAATAACTCGATTTTGCTTTGAAGTAAATCTCTTGCCGAAACCGTTTTTTAGGCTGGATGTTAACAGCAAGTAGCTGTTTTTTTCTAAAAATACTATTTCCAAGCAGACAATTACACTTCATCGCAGTC
>CAJXXJ010000774.1 GCA_913062745.1 uncultured Phaeodactylibacter sp. | reverse complement strand
CAAAAGAGTTCGCAGGGCTTATTGGGGAAGCGCAGGCGGATTTCTCCGGAAATACCGTTGCCCACGCCCTGAGAAGGGATGACCGGCAGGCGGCGCTGCTGCTCAAAGCCATCGCGGTTGTCGATGATGGTGACATCAAGCGTGCCGTCTTCGTAGCCCAGGTCACCGTCTCCGTCCGTAAAAGCGAGGCGGAGCTCCAGCGTATCAGAGGGGAAGCCGTCCACACCCTGGAAGATAGTAGTTTTGTTGAAGCCGATATAATCCAGTTCCGGCTCATTAGGGTAGTCAGGGGGCTGCACACAAGCTGTGGCCAACAGCCCCAAAACGAACAAAGCAACAATCGTATTTCTTTTCATAACGCTCAGTATTAATAGCTCGGGCGATTGGCCCACAAATATTAGCAATGAAAGATCAAGCGCAGGCAGCAGGCTTGCAGGAGAAAATCCGTAAAGTCAGCCCGGAAGATTTCGAGTCGGTCGCACTGCAGGTTTTCCAATATCAGGCTACTCATAATCCGGTCTACCGGGAGTACCTCCGCCTGCTGCGCCGGGATCCGGCTTCTGTCAGCCAGCTTTCGGAGCTGCCTTTCCTGCCCATTTCTTTCTTCAAAACTCACACGCTGAAGTCCGGCGAATGGCCTGCCGGGCAGATCTTCACCAGCAGCGGGACGAGCGGCTCCGTCAATAGCCGGCACCACATCCGCGACCCTGACTTCTACCTGGAGAATGCCCGCCGGGGCTTTACCCGTCAGTACGGCCCGGTGGAGGGCTATCTGACGCTGGCGCTTTTGCCTTCTTATCTAGAACGCAGCGGCTCCTCTCTGGTTGCTATGGCACAGGACTTTATCCGTCGTTCCGATTACCCACAGAGCGGATTCTTCCTTTATAACACCGATGAGCTGCTGGAAATAATCGCGCTTGCGCGGAAAAACGGCTGGGCGGTCCTGCTGCTGGGCGTTAGCTTTGCTTTGCTTGATTTGGCGGAAGCCCACCCTCAGCCTATGCCTGGCGTGACGATTATGGAAACCGGTGGCATGAAGGGCCGCCGCCGGGAGCTCACCCGGGAGGAGCTGCACCGCCGCCTGAAGGCCGCCTTTGAAGTGCCTGTGGTGCACAGTGAGTACGGTATGACCGAGCTGTTGTCGCAAGCCTACTCGCCTGGGGACGGCCGGTTTTATCCATCAGAAACGATGCGGGTGCTCAGCCGGGAAATTACTGACCCGCTCAGCCCGCAGTCCTTTGGCCGTACCGGCGCGCTGAACATCATCGACCTGGCCAATCTGCACACCATCAGCTTTATCGCCACAGACGATCTCGGGCGCGTTTACGATGACTACAGCTTTGAAGTACTGGGCCGGCTGGATGCAAGCGATGTACGCGGCTGCAACCTCATGGTAGCGGATGTGCAGCAGCAGGGCTGATGCCCCGCTGCTGCTATGGTTTATGCCGGCTTGTCGTAGCGGTACAGCTTATGGCGTTCAATCAGCCGGATCAGCTTTTTGGCGTAAGCCGGGTCAGTAGCGTAGCCGGCTTTGGCCAGCCCTTCGGCCCAGCCACGGTAGTCATCGGCAGCGAGCCGGAACAATGGCTGGTAGCGCTCTTCCCGCCTGAGGAGGAGGCTGTGGGCCCGGTAGCTCTCCCAGGCGCTGCGGTACACCCGGAAGAAATCCTTATGGCTGTCGTCGCTGAAGTTGCGGCAGTGCCCCCGGCGGCAATTGCGGGCAAAGCACTTGATGCCAAAGTGGTTGTTGTGGCCGGTAGCAAGCGGGCTTTTGCCAGCCTGGCTTTCCAGCAGCCCCTGCGCAAGGGTGATGCTGGCGGGGACGCCGTACTTTTCCATTTCGGCTTGTGCCACTTCGTCGAAGCGCTCAATGTAAAGCCGCTGCGGCTCATCCTCTGCCGGAGCGGCGGGCTGCCAGGAGGTTTGCTTCGCTTCTGCGGGCGGATCAGTGGCGGTGCGTTTCAGCTCGATAGAGGGTCGCTGGGTGCTGAGCTGCAGTTGCAGCGTAAGGTTGCGCTCCGATGCCAGATAAGCGCAGAACAGCGCAGCCAGCAGCTTGAGCCAGTGCCGCTCTGCCCAGCGGGTAGCCCATTGCAGGCCGGGGCGGAAGTCAGGTAGTCGTTTGATCATTTCAGGCCGTTTTTTTGATGTAGTGAAATATGCTGTCAGGGGCATAACCACCGACAGGGCTTAAATAATTTCCCGCTTTCGCTAAAGTTCCTAACCGGTTGATCAACAGTGTGATGTGGAGAGTTGTGGAAAGCATCGCTGCAGGCCGGCGGGCTGCGGCTCCCGACTGTGGAATATTATCCCTACCTTTTTGGGAAAAAATAATTTATGAGCCAGAACTTTCTGCTGTACGGCGCAAATGGGTACACGGGCGAACTGATCGCGAGGCGGGCCCGATCACTGGGGCTGTCTCCGATCCTGGCCGGCCGCACTGAATCTAAAATACAGCCGCTCGCCGAAGAGCTGGGCATGGACTATCGGGTGTTTTCACTGGACGAGCCGGAGGC
>CAJXXJ010000773.1 GCA_913062745.1 uncultured Phaeodactylibacter sp. | reverse complement strand
ACCTTCCTAAATAATGAACGTCTACGCAGTCATCCCTCCCCTTGTGCTTATCCTGCTCATCGCCGAGATTTTAGTTTGTCTAAAACAAAAAAGCGCATACTACAATTTTCAGGATACCGTAGCTAACCTATCCACAGGGATCGGCAATCAGTGCATCAATCTAGCCGTGGCGCTGTTTGTCTATAATTTTTACAACTGGCTGTATCAGTTTGCCCCCTGGCAGATTGAAGCCAAATGGTACAATCTCATCCTGCTGCTCATTTTACAGGATTTTATTTTTTATTGGTTTCACAGAACGGGGCACAGCATCAACATTTTTTGGGCTGCACACGGGCCGCACCATTCCAGCGAAGAGATGAATTTGAGTGTGGGCATCCGGGCAAGCTTTACTCAACGGCTGTTCCAGTTTTTATTCTTTGACTGGATACTTGTGCTCATGGGCTTTTCGCCGGAGATGGTGTACAGCATGGCAGCAGTACACTTGTTTTTGGCCTACTGGCACCACACCCGGCTCATTAAAAAAATGGGGTGGTTCGAGAAGTGGTTTGTCACGCCTTCACACCACCGGGTGCACCACGGAGTAAACACGCAGTATATCGACAAGAATTTCTCGGAATTCCTTATCATCTGGGACAAATGGTTCGGCACTTTCGAGGAGGAAGACGAGGAAATCTGCTATGGCAGTTAGCTGCGGGGCTGCTATTTATGTTTTTCACCATTAATCAGGGCTTTCCTTTTAACGGGTGGGAGCGATTGATCATGAGCCTGGTTATTTTCGTGATGATCATAGCCTGGGGTGGCATTCTACAATCCAAGCCCTGGGCAAAATCGCTTGAAGCCTTCCGCCTCGTAACCATGTCCGTACTCTTTCTATCTGTGCTGGAGCGTCATAGTATGATCGAATGGACGGGCTGGACCGTTATCATCACGGCACTCTGGTGCGGCGGCAGTATCCTCTGGCTATCGATGAAAATGGCGCGAGCAGAAGCAAAGGAAACCGCGATGGCGTAATTGCTGTTTTTGCACGCTGCTTTTACTAAACAGACCTAATTCAACCTAAAACCTCCAAAATGGAACGTGTCCTCTTCCCAGTGATGCTTATGCTATGCATTTGCTTTTGTACCTCCTGCGGTATTTCCAGAGCAGTATGGTTTAATGTACCAGACACAGACGACTATCGCCACGATCCGCAGCGCCGGCTCAGCGCGCCTGCCGAGGCGTTCCATTTTTTCAAAAATAAGAAAGCAGAAGACCTCGGTCAGCAACTCAGCGTCACCTATCAACTGGTCTACAATCACCTGCCCCTCAATGATTTTGTGAAAATGCTTAATACGGAGGCTTTTCTTATCATCCGCAACGATACCGTGCTTTACGAGCGTTACCCCAATGGTCTTGCCAGCGATCATCTTGTGACTACTTTTTCAGTCAGCAAAGCCATCATAGCGACCCTTGTGGGGCGGTCTATCAAGCAGGGGCACCTACGCGGCCTTGACCAGACTGTAGGCGAAGTACTGCCCAAATGGCGCGGCCACAGCATCGGCAAGGTGACCGTGCAGCAGCTCCTACAGCACACCTCAGGCATCCAGTTTACTACCAAACTCATCAACCTTGGTTGCGACCAAATCCAGTTTTATTACGGCAGAAACCTGCGCCGTCGCATGAACCGCCGCAAGCTGGTACACCCACCCGGGGAGCATTTTCAATACTCCAGTGCCAATACCCAGTTGCTCGGCCTAATGCTGGAAGCCGTCTCGCCGAAAAAGCCCGATGGGACTCCCCAAACGCTTTCTGACTATCTCGAAGCGCAACTCTGGCATCCCCTCGGCATGGAAGCCCCAGGCTCCTGGTCGCTTGACCGCCGGGACGGAAAAGCCATGGAACGGACATTTTGCTGCCTCCAAGCCCAAGCCATTGACTTCGCCAAGCTAGGCCGCCTTTGGCTCAACGATGGCAACTGGCAAGGCCGCCAATTACTGCCCCCTCAGTGGATAGACTTCATAATCGGGCTCGAACACCCAGAGACAGGGCTCTACCACTGTGGATTTACCACAGTAGGCATAGGCTGCAACCGGGCTTACTATGCCAGCGGCCTAATGGGCCAGTTCATATACGTCGTACCGGAAAAGAACCTGCTCATCCTCCGCTTCGGGGAACACAAAAAAGCATATTCCACGAATCTTTGGCGGGATTTTTTCGCGCAGATTGCGGAAAAACTATGATAGTGACTGCTACTCAGCCTACAAAGTAAACAAGTTGTTGCCTGTTTTAGCCTGACTACCCGGAAAGTGATGGCTACAGTAGTAAGATGGAAACTTTCTTGCCAACCGCTTAACTACCACTCCACCCGCCACCCCATCGTCAGGCCCATAGCTTCCGGGCGGAACAGGCTTCCCGGGACCAACCCCTGCGGCTGGCTGAGCGAACGGCGGTAGCCGCCCCGAACAAACAAGCGCCCAAACCGTACAGGCGGCAACAGTAGCTGCCCCTCCAGGCGTACCGCCCATCCTGCCTGGTATT
>CAJXXJ010000772.1 GCA_913062745.1 uncultured Phaeodactylibacter sp. | reverse complement strand
TGACATCACCGAACAGCTGGGTGCTGCTTTTCGCAGCTTGCATGCCGCAAATGTTTAAACAAACTGGCATCTGAGCTTAAATTCCTGTATTTTTGCACTTTGCAAAAATAAGGATTACAATCGAAAACGCTACTGCCCACTCCCCTGCCCGCCGCATCACTTTCATCGATCTGATGCGGGCTTACGCCATCCTGATGATGCTGCAGGGGCACTTCATCTACACGCTACTATCGGACACCTACCGCGACCCGGAGCACGCCTGGTACGCAGGCTGGGCATTCATGCGCGGGATGACCGCCCCTATCTTTTTCTTTGCCAGCGGCCTGATTTTCGTATTTCTGCTGCTGCAGGATACGCGCCCCTTTCAGGAAAATGAGCGGGTGCGCAAAGGCATCCGGCGCGGCGTACAGCTCATCCTCATCGGGTATCTGCTGCGGATGTGTTTCCCCCAACTGCTCACCGGCTATTTTTCCACGGAAGTGCTCAAGATAGATGTGCTGCACTGCATCGGGCTGGCGCTGCTCAGCCTCATTGGCCTGTTCGGGCTGAGCCAGCGGTTTCGGCTGCCTTACCCTGTCCTGCTCGCAAGCGGGGCGGCAGCAGCTTTTTTCTTCTACTTTGATGTAAAGGAGGCCGACTGGAGCGGGCTGCCGCTTGTAGTGCAGAATTACCTGACGCGCGATAACGGCTCAGCGTTTACGCCGGTGCCCTGGGTGGGCTTCACGCTGCTGGGCGGGCTGTTGGGCGTGGTGCTGCGGCACAAACCGGGCCTGGCTTTCGGCTTTGGGCTGCCGGCGGGCCTGCTGCTGCTGGGCGTACTGCTGCACGCTTATTCCTCCGACTGGCTGATGGAGGCTTACCGGTGGACCGGCATCGAACAGTTTAAACAGCATGCTTATTTCAATTTTCTGCTCAAACGGCTTGGCCACGTATTGATCGCCTGCAGCGCATTCATCTGGCTGGCGCAGGCCTGGCGCAATGTGCCCCCGCTGCTGTTGCGCATCGGCGGCGAGACGCTGATCATTTATGAGGTACACTATGTGGTGCTGTACAGCAGTTGGTTCGGCATTGGGCTTTCCCGCTTTTGGGCGCACAGCCTCAGCCCCTGGCAGGCGGTAGTGGGCGCTGCGCTGTTTGTGGGCGCTTTTGTGTTACTGATTGCGTACATCAACCCTATACGGCAATTCAGCCGGGAGAAACAAAAACTGGCCCGGCGCCTGATGCGGTTGTGGTACCACAGGCGGGCCCGCCGATGGGCACTGCGCAATGGTTAAGCCGGAAAAGTAGGTTTAGGAAACAGTAGCCATAGTAGTGACCATAATAGCAGTGTGCATATCCTGTATGGCTTTGCCCAGGTGAGACTGCATGGCCCCTTCGGAAGTCAGGATTTCCAGGCGGGCCTTGGCAGTTTTCCGGTCCTGCTTTTCCGGCAGCAGCCCGGGATACAGGTGGCAATGGTGCACAATGCCCAGCAGCATGCGCTCCTTTTCTGTAGGCTCCCCGGCCTGCTCCTCCAACATCAGGGCTCGCAGGCGCTCGCGCAGGTTTTTCTCGGGTTTTCCGTTGAGCATAGGATAGCGGTCGAGCGTAAAGACCCACAGCACCTTTTTCTCTGTGCGCTGCAGGATACCCTGCTGAACGAGGCGGTCCACGCACAGATTCCGGTACTTGCTGCTGGTTACCAGCAGATGTAGCCAATCTTTGATTTTGAGCTCTTTTTTCCTTTTCCGGATATCGTCGATGTATTGGTTGAGCGCCCGGCTCTCGGTAATGGCGTTGGTCGTCAGGTGCAGATAATCATCGCGCAGCTCCGCCCGCTCTTCCAGGATCAAGTCCATGACCAGAGCAGCAGCGAAGGCGTAATTGATATAGCCACCGGCGGCGGTGAAGTTGCCTTTTTCGTCATCGAGGCTGATCAGCGTTATGGCTTCGTGTAGGTAAAGCTCCATGCGTATAAAGTTTTATATTGCACAAAATCAGAATTGCCGGCAATAATGCCAAGCCCTTTCTACCAAGGTACTGTTACCATATACCGACGTCCGTTTCCGGCACCTGCACCTGGGATGTGGGACGGTTTTAATAAATTTCGCCTATGCCTTTACGCAAAGTACTTCTTTACCCCCTGATTGCTCTGCTGCTGTTCATCCTGTTTTTGTTCGTCAGCGGCTCACCGATCCTGCTAGCGCCTTCCGGCCTGCACGAAGAGCTGCTCGCCGGCAATGTGCTAGCGTGGTTGGGCATGATCCTGTTCCCGGTCACGCTTTACCTCGGCCTCTTTAGCGGAAAGGGTGCCCAAGACCCGCGGCTCGGAGTATTCCGCTTGGCTATGCTTGCAGCGATTTCCTTCGGGCTGATTTGGGGGGTTGTCGCTTACGGCCTGGCCGGCAACTGGTCGTTCAACTTCTCCGGCCAGGCCGAAGGCTTTGTGGGCAGCCCGCAGGCCGGCGAGTTTTTCTGGTACTGGAATTACCTGGCGCTTGGGCTGCCGCTGTTTATCCTGCTGCTGTACGCCGGCTTC
>CAJXXJ010000771.1 GCA_913062745.1 uncultured Phaeodactylibacter sp. | reverse complement strand
TGGTAGCCGTAGAGCTGGAAGGCCTGAAGCCTTTTGAGCGCTTCGGCTTGTTTGCCGGGCTCGAGCTGCAGCGGCAGGTAGAACGCGCGATGTTCGACTTTGGGGACGGCAGTCAGCGTGGCCCGGCACAGCGGCTTACCGACTTTGTGAAGGGGCAGACGTCTAAGAGCCTGCCCGACAGCTCTTACATCCCTGGCTTGTACCCGGCACCGCTGCATGAATTGTTGCCCGCAAGCATTTACCAACGGCTGCGGGAAGGCGTTCAGGAGTTCGGCCGCAAAATGAAGGGCTACTATACAGAAGAAGCCAATGTGATTGGTACGGAGAGCCGTACGAGCGCGCCGGTGCGCATCCCCCGCGACCGGCAAACCTACATGCATCAACAACTGCCCGGGCTCTTTCCGGCAGGGGAGGGCGCAGGCTACGCCGGGGGCATCATCTCCGCAGCTATGGACGGCCAAAATGTCGCACGGGCCGTAGCACGATTGCTTAAATAAACCTACCTTGCGGGCCAAAATGCCAATACCACGATGAAGGATATTATCGATCTGATCGGCCGGGTTTTGCTCTCGTTTATTTTTCTTTACGAGGCCTATGATTCCTTGTTTTACTTCAAGGAAACCAAAGCAAAAATGACGCTCTACGGGCTGAGCTGGCAACAAGACCTGCTGCTGGTGGGGGCCATCATCCTGCTCACCCTGGGCGGCACCCTGCTGCTTATCGGCTACCGTACGCCCCTGGCTATGTTCATGCTGCTGTGCTATTGGATCCCGGTTACTTTCATTGTCCACTCTTTCTGGAATGACCCGGAGCCCGCCCGGCGGATGCAGTCGATTTTATTTATGAAAAACTTCGCCATCGTGGGCGGCCTGCTCATGGTCTGGGCCAATGGTACCGGGAAATACAGCATAAAACGGCTTTTTGCCACCACACATGTGCCGGGCACCTGACTTTTTGTTGAAGGCTATTGCTTGTTAACTTCTATTTGCCTATTTTACAGGGTATTCTCAATTTATGATAAACCGGACGCTTGACTGTTAATAGATTAGTGATGGTATAAAATCATATCTGTTGGCGCTATATGCGCGTCTGATGAGCTTTTCCGAAAACGGTAACACTTTAGTCGTTATAGCCTCGCAGTGTTTTGTTGAAGAGTGTGCAGTGGCGAAGCTGCCCGCAGAAGTGGTTGGTTGGAAGAAGCAGAAACAGGACGATATCTTATGTTTCATTGTTCACTTTTTTTAATCTAATTGTGATGAATATTTTTGTTGCCAGGCTCAACTTCAACACGGACAGCGACGGGCTGCGGGCCGCTTTCGAGGCTTTTGGAGAGGTAGAATCAGCCAAGGTGGTCAATGACCATTTCACCGGCAAATCCCGTGGCTTCGGCTTTGTGGAAATGCCCAACGATGACGAGGCGCTCGAAGCTATTGAGCAATTGAACGAATCAGATCTTGAAGGTAACACCATCGTAGTGAAAAAAGCGGAGCCCCGCGAACGACGGGATAACCGCTCCGGACGCGGCGGCTTTAACCGGGACCGCGGAGGTTACGGCAGCCGGGGCGGTAACGACCGGGGTGGCGACCGGGGCGGATACAACCGCGGCGGCCACGGCGGCGGGCGCGGGCGTGACCGGGACCGCAGCGGTGACCGGGAGGACCGGCGGGGAAGCTATCGCGAACGCGATGACTACAACAAGCGCTACTAATCGAAAAAAGGCGTAATACACCAACGGGGGAACAGGCGGAATGCTTGCTCCCCCGTTTTGTGTGTAAATACCACACTAAGTGTGAATTTTGCACATCTTGAGTAACTACCTGTTATTCAGGAATAACGCAGCTTGCAGGGCTGTCAGGAGGGCGGCTTTTGGCCAAATAGGCGATAAGCCAGGCTGCTTTATTGCGCCCAATTGCTTAAATTTAGTCACAACTAAGATTAAAACCAGAATATTATGAAAAGGCTTCTGCTACTCCTTGCAGCGCTGATAGGTATTCTTCCTTACCTACAATCGCAGGTGGTCTACAGCGACCCTGCTTTTCCGACTTCCGCTGATGAGGTCACCGTTTTTTTTAATGCATCAGAAGGCAACGCCGGCCTGGAAGATTGTGGCTGCGACGTATACCTGCACTCCGGTGTGATCACCAGCGAGAGCAACAGCAGCTCCGACTGGAAATATGTATTCACTACCTGGGGCCAGGCTAACCCGGAATGGCGCATGGAGCCCGTGCCCGGCGAGCCCAACCTTTACAGCTATACCTTCAGCCCCTCCGTTCGGGAATTCTACGGCGTGCCACAGGCAGAAGAAATTGAGCAGATCTCTTTCGTCTTCCGCAATGCCGACGGCTCACAAGCCGGCCGCGCTGCCGATGGCGGGGATATCTTCCTGGACCTGTCGGACGGGAACGCGGGCTTTACTGCCATACTGCAGAGCCCAACCAATAACGCATTGGTAGTGGAAAGTGGCGAGATCATCCCTATCCGCGTAGTCGCTTCTGAAGACGCTACCTTTACGGTAACGGAC
>CAJXXJ010000770.1 GCA_913062745.1 uncultured Phaeodactylibacter sp. | reverse complement strand
CAGCTGGTATTTCGCCAGGCAGGGATGCGGCAGTCAAATTTGTTCCTCGGCATACTGCTCCTACTGTACGCCCTTACGCTCAGCAACGGCTTGTTCGCCATGGCCGGCATCTATGCACAGTATCCGTTTTTGTACTTTCTCCCCATCAATTTCAGCCTGAGCCTGGGCCCCTTATTTTACTTTTTTGTCCGGTCGAGGGTACAGCCTTCCTTTACGCTTCAACGGCGGCACCTGCTTCATTTGATTATTCCCTCAGCACAATTCCTCTTTTACCTTTCGATAGGCTTCAGAAGCACGGAATACAAAGGCTGGATTTGGCAGGCCGTAATCGCCCCCTATGTGCAGTATGTAGAGGAAGGACTTTTCCTGTCCCTTGCCACAGGGTATTTAGTGGCTGCTTACCGTTTGCTACACCGGAAAATCCCCAAAGCCTCCTGGAAAGGGCCCGTTTACCGGTGGCTTCGGCGATTCACCATTTCCCTTGCGTTTTTAGCCCTGGTCGGCTCTGGCTACGAAATAGCAGATTGGGTCCTGTTTGGCGCTTTTGGGTATAACCTGTTCAATACGCCCTGGCTGGCGTTCCCCCTGAAATTATCCTATGCCGGCATTAGCCTCCTGATTGGCTACAATGCCCACCTTCACCAAAACCAAAGCCTGATCCTGCCGAAACCCTCTGAACCGCCCGCCGAAGAGCCTGAGCTTTCAGCACGGATCGATGAGTTATTCGCCCTTCACAAGCCGTACCTTGATCCGGAGCTTAGCCTCGATGCCTTTGCTAAACTACTGGGCGTACACCGCAATACGGTCTCCAAAGTGCTGAGCAGCCGCGGCGACTCCTTCCGGGGGGCCGTCAACCGGTACCGGGTCGAGGAATTTATCCGACTGGTCCGGGAAGGGCAGCATCAACACCTAACCTTACTCGCCATCGCCTTCGAATCCGGCTTCAACTCCAAGGCGTCTTTCAACCGGGCTTTTAAAAGCCATACGGGAAGCACGCCCACACAGTATTTCCAATCCTGACCTGCTCTTTTCCACCTGCCCTACCATTGATACGTCTCATTATGCATTTCGAGGCGCAACGACACTTGTGATACACCACTTTTGCCCCATTATTAAATCAAAAAACCTACTGTATCATGACTAAGCTATTGCACTTGCGGCATTTCGCCCTATTGCTCATTATGGCGCTCAGCAGCTGCGCCTCCAACTCGACCATCAACATACCTCCCGGAGAGGAATTCGTTTTAGGCGAACAGGAAAACAGCAGCTTCCGCCTGGAACTGAAAAACCTGGGCCGGGAAATTATAGACGTCAGGGCTGTGGACAAAACCGAAGGGGTACAAACCCAGGGATTCGGCCTTGACGGCAAAAGCAAAGCCCGGCTCCGGATACGCAGGGGCGAAATGGCTGTAATTTCCAACCCCAGCCAGGAAGCCATAAAGGTGAAGGCCAAAATGACGAAGACCGTTGCAGGCATGCGCTATCAGCCTATACCCGATACCTCCTCCCCTGAAGAGGTGCCTAAGCGTTAAGTATCCGGAATTAAAACAGGCACAAGCACGGCGCGTAAAACCACCACCCCCCACTTTTGTTATATATTCTGCAGGCTAGCCAAAGAGCTAGTCTGGCAGAATTTTTGTAATTTTGCGCGACATTTAGCCAAATAAAACCATTTATGCAAACCGTAGCACCCTACCAGCCAAAGAATAAAGTTCGGATTGTCACGGCCGCATCCCTCTTCGACGGGCACGACGCTGCCATCAATATTATGCGCCGCATTATGCAGAGCTCCGGCGCGGAAATCATCCACCTCGGCCACAACCGCTCCGTACAGGAAATCGTAGACACCGCCATCATGGAAGATGCACAGGGCATCGCTATTACCTCCTATCAGGGCGGCCATACGGAGTTCTTCAAATATATGTACGACCTGCTCAAAGAGCGCGGCGCGAGTTGCCTGCGCGCGAGCCCCGGGCGTAGGGTCTTGTCTGGTTCTGGTGTAAGCGGTCGCGATGGCCTACAGCGGCAAGGTGCTGGTAGTCGATGAAGACGCGGATCGTGGCGCGTCTCTGGCTGATCTCGCGGCCTCTGCCGGCTTTTCCGGTGCGCAACGCGGCTACCAGACGCAGGGCTCGCTTCTTGCGCAGCAGCACCGCGGCCAGTTGCAGGCGTGGGAGGCCAATCAGGAGAAGTCGTCGGACATGTGGTCCGGCATCGGCTCGGTTGCCGGGCTAGGGCTGAATCTCGCCATGGCGTCGTCGAAAGACGCGAAGGAGAAGAAGAAGCCGGCGCGCGGGCTTCTTGAGGCCGTCGAGAAAATGCCGGTCGAGGAGTGGCAGTACAAGCAAGGGGCGGGTGACGGCGGCGCCGCGCGTCATGTCGGCACTTACGCAGAGGATTACAAGAAGGCTACAGGTCGCGGCGACGGGCGCACCATCCACCTTGGAGACGCGATCGGCGTCACCATGGGCGCGGTGAAAGAGCTTTCGCAGAAGGTGAGCGGCATCGAGCGCTCCCTGAAAAG
>CAJXXJ010000769.1 GCA_913062745.1 uncultured Phaeodactylibacter sp. | reverse complement strand
GGGGAATTGTGTATGGCCTGCGGATGGTTGGCGGCCTTTCGGCCTGGTTTTTTTGCCCACAGATGTGCACGGATGGACACGGATAAATGCGCCATCGGCATAGGTGGGGCACCGGCGCCGCCTTGCCGGGCGCATTTATCCGTGTCATCGGTGCTGATCCGTGGGCAGTATTCACGCCTTCAGGTAAAAATCCTTAGTCAGCGCTCTGAACTCCTTAGTCCAGTTGATGTCCTTGCCCTCCTTGTAAATGGTCAGGCTGTCCTGAACCAATTCGCGCGACTCCTGGCCAAACTCCATCAGTAGGCGCTCCACAATTTTGCCGGGGCGGGGATAGACCTCCGTGATGCGGTTGCAGTAAAGCTTGTAGCCCTCAGCCAGCTCCTGGAAGCGCAGCCCCTCTATGTAAGGCAGGATGAGGCTGAAGCGCCCGCCCGGAGCAAGGTGATTGCGCACCGCCGAGAGCAGGTCGCCGTGGGGCAGCTTAACAGTGTGGCGCGCCCGGCTGCGGTCCTCGCGGTCAGAAAAAGTGCCGCCGGTGAAGAATGGCGGGTTGCTCACAATAAGGTCATACTGCCGCCCGCTGTCGCTGACAAACTCCTGTACCGGCTGATTGAAAACCGACAGGCGCTCCGACCAGGGAGCTGCACGCATATTCTCTGCCGCCTGCTCACAGGAAGCCTCGTCAATCTCCACGCCGTGTACCACCGCCTCCGGCGCACGCTGCGCCAGCATGATCGCAATCAGCCCGGTGCCGGTCCCAATATCCAATATCTGCCGGGCACCATTTACGTCAGCCCAGGCTCCCAGCAATATCCCATCCGTGCCTACCTTCATCGGGCAGCGGTCCTGCCGGAGCTCAAACTGCTTAAAGCGAAAAACGTCTGTACCTTTTTCTTTCGTAGCCATAGTTAGCCAGCGGTTTAAATAAACAGAAGGAGCACAGCCGCTTCTCGGCTTGCTCCTTCTTCTAATACCTTTTGCAGCAAATAGTTTACTGCTCTATATCATTCAGGTTGCGGATCGTCAGCTGCGGACCGTTAAACTCCGATACGATAGCTGTCAGCGTGAACGGGCCATCCGGTACACTGCTGCCGGCAAAGCTGGCCTGGCTACGCGTGAAGGTCGGAATACTGCCCGTAGCATCCTGCAGGGTTTTGGCACCCTCAAAAGTGCCACCGCCCTGGAACTCGATGTCAGTAATGACCACCAGCGTAGACTCCCAGGCCTCCGCATTATCCAGCACATCCTGCACGGTTGCCGGGCGCGGGTCAGGCATAGTACCGTTGCCCAGGCTCGCAGCGTCGCTGTTCGCAATATTGTTGATCTGCAGCAAGCCGTTAAATTCGCTCAGCTCATCGCCGGAAACTTCCACTTCAATCTCTTCGCCCAGTGAGAAATTGTGGTTATCCTCAAAGCGCAGCACAATGCCGCCGGTCTCATCCTGCAGTACCAAGTTACGCCCGGTAATGTTCTCTGCGTCGCGGTCGGAAATGACTACGCCGCGTACAAATCTGTTGGCCGGCACCGCGCCGGAGCCGCCCTCAAACAGGCTGCGCAGCTCCGCCAGGCTGATCTGCTCGGGGTCGTTCCCACCACCGTTATCCTCCTCGCCCACGTCTTCCAGGTTGCGGATCAGCAGCTGGTAGTCGTTAAACTGAGAAACGATGGCCGTCATCTGCTCGATAGTGCCATTAGGCACTGCCGCTGAAGAAAAGCTCGCACTGCCCCGGGTAAACATATCGATGCTACCCGTTGCGTCGGAAACGGTCGTGCTGCCGTTGAAGGTGCTGCTGCCGGAGATCGTGACGTCGCTCAGCTGTACCAGCGTAGACTCCCACTCCTCGGCATTCGCCAGCACTTCGTCAATCGTCGCTTCCCGTACGGCAGGCGTGCCGGATCCCACCACAGAACCCAGCTCCGTATTTACGCCGGCAACCTGCAGCAGGCTGTTAAATTCGGAAAGCTCCTGATTGGAGACTACAACCTCCACCTCGTCGCCCAGGTCAAAATTGTGGGCGTTTTGGAAAAAGATGGTAATGCCGGCGCTTTCATCCTGAACCACCAGCACCCGGTCGTCAAAGTTGCCGTTTTCCGAATCGGAAATAACAATACCACGGATTTTGCGGTTGTCCGGTGCGGTAGCCGCACCATCCTGGTACAGGTTGCGCAGCTCGCGGATCGTCATCAGCTCTTCTTCGCCGGTGCCTGCATTGCAGCGGTTGCCCGTCATGCCCGCCGCATCCTGTGCATTGCGCAGGAACAGCTGCTTGGTATCTCCAAACACATTGTAAATCGCCATGATCGGGCCATTGCCTTCCGGCAGGGTGTCGATGGCAAAGTCTGCAAAGCCGCTTGTGCGCACCACGATGCTGTTGCCGCTGCAGTTCTGCAGGGTGCGGTTTAGCGTCTGACGGCCAAAAGCATCCGCAAAGGTCAGCCCCAGCTCGGAGGAAGCAAACTCCACATCATCCAGTTGTACCAGCGTGGAAATATCATCCGGGCCCAGGCTGCTGATGGTGCGGACGGCCGGC
>CAJXXJ010000768.1 GCA_913062745.1 uncultured Phaeodactylibacter sp. | reverse complement strand
AGGCAATGATGCCGACTTTGGAACAGCTGATTGAAGAACAAATCGGGCAGCCCGCTACACGGATTTTGCCAAAAAACGGGCAGCAACAGCGAGCAGGAGCCGCCTGAAAGGTGTTTCCTGATTATGGATCCAAAGAAAACACTCGGGCTCGTACTTTCCGGAGGGGGCGTCAAGGGGATGGCCCACCTGGGCCTGCTGCGGGCCATGGAAGAGTATGGAATCGAAGCGGACATCATCTCCGGTGCCAGTGCCGGTGCCATTATCGGAGCGCTGTACGCCGATGGAAGTTCCATCGATGAAATACTGGCCTTTTTTGAGGAGACGCCGCTGTTCCGCTTTTCCTACCTTTCCGCCGCTAAGCCAGGCCTGTTGGATACGAATAAGTATGCCGACAGCCTGGAGCGCCTGTTCCCCGGCGACCGCTTTGAAGGGCTGGGCAAACCACTTTACGTGATTACTACCAATATGGAGAGCGGGCAGTGGGAAGTGCACGATAAAGGGCCGCTCATCTCCACCCTGCTGGCGTCTGCTTCTATGCCGCCTTTGTTTTCCCCGGTAGAAGTCAACGGTTGCCTGCACGCCGATGGCGGTGTGATGAATAATTTCCCTATTGACCCACTGCTGGACCAGGGCCTCTTTATACTCGGCAGCAATGTGGTGCCGCTAGACCCTGCCCCGCCCGCTGATTTGCGCACCTCCATGTCGCTGCTCAACCGCGCGCAGACCCTCACCTGGCATTCGGGCATTCAGCCGCGGCTGCCGCTGTGTGATTATCTGTGGGAGCCGGCGGGCATCAATGAGATTCAGTTTCTGGATTTCAGCCGCGTACGCGAAGCTTATGAACTGGGCTACGAGCGGGCACAGGAGCAGATGCCGGCTATTCAGGAAAAGCTGCAACAGGCGGACGCCTGGCAGGCGTAGCCCGAAATTTTTGCCCCACTACTAAGGAATTGTACGCGCCCGTCAAAGCAAAAGGGCTGGAGCGGGAAGATTTTTCCGCCGTTTACAAGATGCTATAAACCGGGCTGCTTAATGGCAGGCGCAGCATCGGACAGCTCCCGGTATACCTGTTTTCCCGGCTCGCTCAGGTAGGGGAGGAGCAGGGCCATAGCCGTCCGGTGGTAGTACCGCACAACTTCCTCCCCTTCCTGTTCAAACTGTATAGCCGACTCGGTGATCCAGTGGTTGCCGACAATAAGAAATTGCGTAATCAAATGCTCATGCTGCCCGGGCGCAGCTTCCGGCTCCATCCATCCGTGGCGGCCAAGCTGCTGCAGGCCATGGCGAAACTGTTGCCGCCGCAGGCTCATCAGCTGCCGGAAGTTCTGCCGCATGCTGCCAATACGCCGGATGATACGCGCAAAGTCCAGCAGCAAAAAGCGGTACCGGTACATCAGCTGAAAGGTCAGCCACGATTGTTCCCAAACCTCCCGCAGCCCAATGTCCGGATGGAAAGCGCTTTCCGCAAATGGGGAAACCTCGGCTACCAGCTGCAGATACAGGGCTTCGATGAGTTCATCCGTGTTCTTGTAGTGGTAGCAAAGATTGCCGTGGCTGATGCCTACCTCTTCCGCAATGCTGCGCACCGTCGCCTGATCGGTGCCAAGCTCGTTGAATTGCCGAAGAGCGGCTTGCAGTATGCGGTCTTTGGTTTTCATGCGCATAAAAGTAACAATCTAAAGAACGAATGAATTAGTACGGTTGTTCTAGATTGTGACTAACTAGTACATTTGTTCTAAAGCAATTAATCATGCAGCAAGACCCCAATCCAAACCCAGAGAAAAAAGATGAAAAGGTGATGGACAAGTCCCTCGGGCAGATGAAGGAGGGCTATCAGTCCATCGACGAAAAACTCAAGCTGCAGGATGATGACAGCGCCTTTATGCTGGTAGGTAAGGTGCTGTTACGCATTTTGCTTATTATCGTCATGATTGCGCTTTCGCCCTTTTTGCTGGTGGGCCTGATTTTCGCCTTAATTGCTGCGCTGTGAGCCGGCGGTGGATATTCTGGAGCAGCTTCCTGCTCTTTTTGCTCCACCAACTGCTGCAGAAGGGCTTCGGCATTCATCTGCCTTTTCTGCACGCTTATTTAGACCCTTTCCTCTCCATGCCTATTCTGCTCGGCCTGCTCGACTGGGAGCGCCGCTGGCGCTACGGCTGGCGGCCGTTGCAAGCCTGGGAGATCGCCGTTCTTACCTTGTTATTTTCTGTTTTATTTGAGTGGGCTTTCCCTCGCTGGAACGCTGCCTTCACCGCCGACTACTGGGATGTGCCGGCCTACGCCGCCGGGGCATTGCTCTATTCTTTTGGCCGCCTTCCGGCAAAAAGCTGAGACCACCCGGCCGGCTACCGGAATTCCCGTAGAAGCAGATGCTCCGATTTCCGGTAGGGTGCTTCCCTTCCCTCCTCCTACTTTTGTCAGGCAATAAAAATAATGCAGGGCAGCCGCTACGATAAGTCGAGGCTCATTCAGGGTACGACTGCCCACACAGCACCGGCATCAGGACTGCAGGTTTATCCCAATCCCTGCCCCG
>CAJXXJ010000767.1 GCA_913062745.1 uncultured Phaeodactylibacter sp. | reverse complement strand
TCACTCGTGGGAAGCGGCGACCGCTCGGGAAAAGTGCGGACTTACAACTATCCGCAAAACCGTGTCACCGACCACCGCCTGGAAGGAGACCAGAAAAACTTCAACTTGCAACAAGTGATCGAGGGCGACCTCGGGCCAATAATTGAAACCCTTAAACTCGCTGAAAACACCGAAAAAATGAAAGAAGGAGCACTGGAATAAAAAACCACACACCCACAGTATGGGAAAAGAAGAATATGCAGAAAAAAGACTGCTGGAAGGCTTGGGTAACCCCCTGGCCACTCAGATCGTCTATGCGAAAAACCTACATCATCTTGCCGATCAATTCATCGGCCGTCTGCCAAAATCTGCAAAGGCTCAGCGAGCGCCTTTGGCCCGCTTAAGGGATGGGCTGGCAGCGCAGCTTAAATCGGTGGAAGAGCGCGCCATCAATCTGCGCGCCGTAGCTGGCCTGTCCGGTTATGAACAATCTGTAGTGGAAAAGATATCAGAGGCCTGCGCAGCACCGTTGGCCGCTCCATCCGGCTGGCATGGCCCGACAGCGCTTATACACCATCTGCCCGACCGGCTGTCCGAATGGATGAAGCAGCGTGCCGAATCTCCGGAACAAGTGGAGGAAACAGGGCTGCACGATATGATGAAAGAAGCCGCTTTCGCTTTTATCAGCTCTACGGATATTTACGATGCGCTGCGTGTGCCTTCCGGCGAAGGGGAAGAAAAGGAAAGCTTCGGCCGGGCCCACAACCCCAACCCGGCCTATCCGCCCGGCAGTTATGTGCGCATCAACAGCACAGATAAACTATACTACTACAACGATGGCCGGGTACGGCGGCACTTCGAAGTCGATAGTTATAATGCCCTTGTAGCGGAATCCTATCTGGAGGAAGAAGGGCAGTCTTTCTACTCTGTGGTCTTCGACGTCACGGCTATGCGGTTGATGCCCCGGGACTACATCATCGAGGAGGTAAGCAGCTTTGAGCTCCTGGAGTTTGTGGAGGAAGAGCTGTTGTCTGCTGAACGCCGTCGCCGGTCTCCCCACCTCACCGATATATTGGGCGTAGCACGCGAGCTCCGGTATACGCAGGGGCTGTCCTCCCTTGATTCCCAACAGCAGCAGGACCGGCTGGAACGTATTCTGCTGCAGCAGGCCGATCAGACCGATGAGCAGAACTGGCTGGAACATCTGAAGGAACATTTGCCGCTGCCCCACACCCTGTATGCCCGCGGCGAACTCGATGAGTGGCAGGCGGGGGAGAAAGTACAGTTGCTGGGCTACCTCGGCTACTCCCATCAGTACGGCCTGATTGTACACGCTCAGTCGGGAAAGGACCACCGGTATGTACCGCTGGCAGAACTTCGGGCTGAGGAAGGGCCTCTTCAGGAACTGCTCGATGACTACTACGCCTGGTTTGAGCACATTCTCTGAGGCGTAGGCCTGTCGCTTGAACCTCCGCCGGCCCCGTTCGTTTCTCTGATATGGAAACAAAACTACAAGGAAAGACCGCCTTCATCACCGGAGGCAGCAAAGGAATAGGGCTCGGTATTGCCGAAGCTATGGTTAAACACGGCATGAAGGTAGCTGTAACGAGCCGCCGGCAGGAAGCCGCCGACAAAGCTGCGGAACAACTCAATAAAATGGGTTCGGGGGAAGCCCTGGGAGTAGCCGCTGATGTGCGGGACCTGGTAGCGCAGGAAAGCGCCGTCAAAAAAGTACTCGATGCCTGGGGGCAGTTGGATGTAGTGATTGCCAACGCCGGCGTCGGCCACTTTGCTTCTATTGAGGAAATGACTCCGGAGCAGTGGCATGCAGTAGTGGATACCAATCTCACCGGCGTGTTTTACACGGCCAAAGCCACCATCCCCCCTCTAAAGAAAAGCAAGGGCTACCTGATCACCATCGCCAGCCTGGCGGGCGCCAACTTTTTCCCAACCGGCTCTGCCTACAACGCCAGCAAGTTCGGGCTCGTCGGCTTCACGCAAGCCGTTATGCTCGACCTGCGGCACGAAGGCGTCAACGTCTCCACCATTATGCCGGGCTCAGTAGCTACTTACTTCAACGACCACGTCCCCAATGAAAAGGATGCCTGGAAAATTCAGCCCGAAGACCTTGGCCAAATGGTCATCGATATGCTGAGGATGGACCCGCGTACCCTGCCCAGCAAAATCGAAGTACGGCCGAGCCGTCCACCGAAGAAATAGAGCGGCAGTCCCTGTGATGCAATAATAATTAAGAATAATACAGGCTTGATCCTTTCAGAGGGGTCAAGCCTTTTGCCCTCCGGCTCTCCTCCATTTTCCAATGCAGCGTGAATGAGCTGTTTGAGCCGGAACTGCACGACTGGGATTAAAAAGCAAGCTGAGCGCTGGTGTATAGCTCAAAAAAGCGCACCTTTGCGGCAGAACCATAATCCTTTACGAAATGGGATATAAAAGCCGCAAACGACATAAAAGCCGGCGCGAAAAATTTCAGGAAGTGTTGCGTAACACGCGCGTGGTCTTTCTGTTTTTGTTGCTCGGGCTCGTGCTGTACTCCA
>CAJXXJ010000766.1 GCA_913062745.1 uncultured Phaeodactylibacter sp. | reverse complement strand
AAAATTGCGGGTGCAGAGCCCACTCTTGCAGCAGGAACAAGCCGATAGCCGTAAAGCGTTCCGTCTGATTGAATGCCAAACCGCCAAGCGCTCCGCTCTCATTATCATACCGCTGCCGTTCATCCGATTGCCAGCCAAGCTGCGTACCCACTACGGTGCGGAGCGGTTTTTCCCAAAGGCTGCCCCTCCATCGGTAGACGGCGCGCCCTCCGGTGAAGGTACGCTGCAGCTGTACTGCCCCGCCGGGCCCGAACGGAAGCCGGTTTTCAAAGTCGCGCCCCAGCAGGAATACGCTTGTTTCCAATTCGCCCCGCTCGCCCACCGGCTGCTCCCAGCGCAGGCCAATACGCCCCTGCTGCACGGACTCCCGGGCATCGAAAGCCAGATTGCGGGGCCAGGCTGCCTGCGGGTCTGCCTGGGCGAGGCTGTCGGTCAGGCTGCCGGGGTCTTCGGCCACCGGGCTGTTGACACCATTAAAGTAGACGGCCAGGCGCCCTCCGTTCTTCAAGGTACGCTCCAGACGAGCGTTGACCAAAGTAGAGCGGTTGAGGCTGTGCTCCCGATAGCCATCCGCAACGGTATGCCCGCCGTAGGCCGACCAGCCCCAGGCACCGGAACGGCCAGCGGTACGCAATTGTACCCGCCGGTAGCCGAAACTGCCGGTGATAAAACGCGCCTCCGCTTCGGGCTGCGCCGGGATGGGCGCAGAACGAAAGCGCAGTACGCCGCCGGAAGCATTGCCGTAAAGCGCGGAGGAAGGGCCGCGAAGCAGCTCCACGCCGCCCAAAAAGCCAGCTTCCAGGTTGTCTACCTGCCCCTGACCGTCGGGCGTACTTTCCGGAAAACCGTCGAGCGTAATGGAAAGCCCCCGGATCCCAAAAGCTGCGCGGGCACCAAAGCCGCGCACCGACAGCCGGAGGTCCTGAGCAAAATTGTAAGGATTGAGCACCAGCAGCCCTGGTAACTGATACAGTGGCTCCGCCAGAGACTGCTGGCTTTGCCCGGCTTGTAGATCTGCCTCGTCGAGCTGGCTTAGCGCGTAAGGCAGCCGGCTGGCCGGCGTAGGCAGGCGGGTGGCCTGGACCAGCACAGAATCTGTGTACGCCTGGCGCAGGCTGTCCCGTTCTGCTTCCTGAGCGCTTGTAAAGTTCACGACGAAAAGCGAAGCCAAGACAATAGAGCAGAGTGTTGACTTTTTCCTTATATTTATTCTGTGCATGCTGCTTTCATTTTCTCCATCAGAGACAAAATGCAGGCTGCCGATGTTTCATTCTAAAGACCTAATCCCCTTTTAAGCTATGAAAAATTTGCTCCACCTTATCTCGCTCTTTGCCATTGCTGTATTCCTCACTTTTTGCACCCATTCTGCTCCTGCGCCTTCTTCCCGCCCTGCTCCCACACAGATAAAAACGGGGGAGGAAGAGTCGGACCGGGAAGCTCGTGATGCCTGGATAGAAAGTATGCACCGGGCGGCACCGGGCACCGACTGGCGGCAGATCGAACACCGCAACCGCATGCAACGCCACCGCCGCCGGGTTGCCGCCGGGCTGCAGCGCAGCAACTGTGGGCTGGAGTCTCTGGCAGACGGACAGATTACCGGGCAATGGAAAGAGCGCGGCAGTATCAATCAGGCCGGTAGCGTATTTGACACCGAGTACGACCCGGAGACCAATGACCTTTGGCTGATTTCTGCCGGCGGCACGCTCTTTAAGGGCAACCTGCTTGACCCCAGCTGGGAAGTGGTGAATCAGGACCTGCGCTTTAACCCGGGGCTGCTCCGCTTTATCGAACGGGATAGCGGGCGGCGCCTCGTAGCTTTTGCCGGCAGGCTGCCCCACTATTCTGATGACGACGGCCTGACCTGGACAACAGGCAGCGGGCTGCTGCATACCGACCGCTGGGGGAACATCCACCGGCCCGTAATGCTGGATGACAGCCTTTCGACGATTTATGTAATGTCTAAGTCAGACTACTGGGATCCGGTGCGGCTTTTCCGATCAACAAATCAGGGGGAAAGCTTCCTGCCTGTTGACCCGATGGACTCACATGACTTTAGCCGTTACGACATGTACCGGCCCCACGGTTATCCGCAGGCTTTGCTCGCGATAAAAAGTGAGAGCAACAAAGCGGAGCTGTACGAAACAGTGCCCGACGGCCCGCCTGTATTGCTCAACGAAGGCAGCTTTTTTTCTTTTGGAAATGCACCGGCTAATATTGCGGGGGCTACTAAAGGAGACACACTCATACTTTATGCTTACCGCAAACTGCCGGGATTGCAATGGCAGGTACATCGCTCCACCGACTACGGGCTGAACTGGGAGCTGCGGGGCAACCTGCCAAAAGCTCCCTGGGATGCAGGCCTGTTTGTCGACCCGGACAACCCTGATGTGCTTTACATGGGTGAGGTGGAGTGCTTCCGCAGCCTGGACGGTGGGCAGAACTGGGAGAAAATCAATGACTGGGCTGACTACTACGACGATATAGAGGGCAGCCTGCACGCGGATATGATGCACTTTGATGCGTTTAAAATGGCGG
>CAJXXJ010000765.1 GCA_913062745.1 uncultured Phaeodactylibacter sp. | reverse complement strand
GCAGCCCCTCGATGGGGCTATTTTGCCATACGGCTACTCCGGATTTCTTGTCGATGCTGTCCTGAGTCACAAATACGGCGCTCGGCAGGACGGATGTACCCTCCGGCGTATCAAGCACGAGGGTAAAGTCCTGCACCTTTTTCTGCACCGGCAGGAAGGGCGGAAAGGAAAAGTCCGCGTCCAGGTTGCGGGCATCAATCACCTCCACCCGTGAAGCCGCGATAGCCCGTTCGTTGTCCATCTTCAGCCAGGCGCGCACCTCTCCCGGCAGAAACTGGGAGTTATAACCGGTGATGCGTATGGTCACCTCATCGCCGGTACGCACGTTGTCCGGCTGCACCTCCACGATACCCGGCGTCAGCGGAACGATCATGCCCGCGATGAAAACGTAAACGAGCAACAGTACGCCCAATGCTTTCCACCAATGTTTTCTGATCATGCCTGTGTTTTATTTGTGATACAACAACTCCGCCGCCTTTTTTGCCACCGGGCGAATATAAGCTAATTGTCAATTTTTGGACAATCAGTCCCTCCACAAAAAGGGAAACAGCACCAGGCTTACCGACAGCAGCAGCAGGTCAATCGACAGCAGTATCATGATGTCCTTATCCACGGCTGTGTCGCGCAGCAGCCGCAGTGCATTTGCGGAAAGCTTGATGAGCGTAAGCAGCACCGGGATGATAAGCGGGAAGCCGAGGATGGCCATCAGCGTGGCGCTGCGGTCCGCCTTAGCGGCAATAGCGGACACAAAGGTGAAGGTGATGGAGAAGCCACTCGCCCCGAGCAGCAGGATGAGGAAAAACTGCCCGGTTTCCTTTACCGGGTTGCCCGCCACGAAGCTGAAGCCCAGCCAGGTCAGCCCACTCAGCAGCGAGAGTAGCAGGATGTTGTAGATGATTTTGGACAGCAGCAGCGCAATCGGGTTGACCAGGCTGTAGTAGTACAGTTCCTGATTGCTGCTTTCCTGCACGAAGCTTTTCACCACCGCGCTGATGGAGGCGAATAGAACGATTATCCAGAATAAGGCGTTCCATACATCAGGCTGAACCCGCTGAAACGAGGAATATACAATAAAAATGGTGGAGAATACGTACAGCAAGATACCGCTGATGGCATAGCTCGATCGCAATTCCAGCCGGATATCTTTCCGCAGCAGGGCTCCTATTTCACGAAGTAAGTCCATAGATGCGGCAAAAGTAAAGCATTTTGCGGTATACCTCCCAAAATAAACCACCGGGAAGAATTTGATTTTCCCGATTTGGCTCTATTTTCGCAAACGTACCAAAAATGGCCTATGTGTCAACCGGTTATAACCTTCTTACTGTGGCTGCTTGTCATGGCAAGCGTACATCAGGCTGCGGCAGCGTCCCTGCCTGAAGCCGAACCGGCGTACTACGAGATCAAAGCGCAGTCCGGCGACGGCATCTATTCTTTGCTGCGCCGCTACGAGCTGGATCATTACTCCTGCAATTTCAAGCAATTCTACAGCCTCAACCAGCTGAAGAAAAATGCGCAGCTTATCGTCGGGCGCACCTACCGCCTGCCCATTATGATCTACTCCTTCAACGGGCGCACCATCCGCTCGAGCATTGGCATTGACGACTGGAACCTGGCCGTGGGCATACAGGAATACAACGAGCTGATGCTGGAGCGCAAACTGCGGGAGAACTCCTTCAAGGATGACCGCTCCCTGTGGGTGCCTTACCATGCCCTCCACTGCCCTAAACCCGACTTGTCCATCCCGGAGCCCCGCAGCCGGCAGCCGGAGGAATCAGCGGACAGCGGCGGGGGCGGTACGCGCAAGTTTGACATCTTTGGCCCCAAGTATGCTTACACGCCCCTGCTGAGCAACAAACTGAAAGGCAAAGTCTTCTACGTAGTCAGCGGGCACGGCGGGCCAGATCCGGGCGCGATTGGCCGGCGCGGCAATTATTCCCTCTGCGAAGATGAATACGCCTACGATGTCGCCCTGCGGTTGTGCCGCAATCTGGTCTCCCACGGCGCCACCGCTTACATGATCACGCGGGATGAGGACGACGGCATCCGTTCCGAAAAATTCCTGGACTGCGACTACGACGAAGTGCTCTGGGGCGGCGTAAAAATGATGCGGCAGCAGAAGCCGAGGCTGGGGAGGCCCTTGTGGCACGGTCCCGCCGTGTTGTGGGGACATCCCCCGCCGAGATTGATCTACCTCCCGAATGGGATGTGGCGTACTTCTGCTACAACTGCGGTTCGAAGGAGCACGGAGCGATGCACTGTCCACGCCCAGCGAGGGGCACGCCCGAGAACACCTATGTGCCGCCGTTCCCGGGTGCACGGCGACGGGTGTCGAGCGAGTGGGTGTGTGCGAGATCGTATTGGCACAAGTCAAGCAAGGAGACGGGGCCAAATGAACACATCATCGCCAAGCTGGAGCAGCTGCACGACACATACGCAGGCTGGAAGCGGGAGAGGGAGAGGGAGAGGGAGAGAGAGAGTGTGTGTGCGTGTGTGTGTAGCGCGCTCAATGGAGCCTGACACACCCTCCACACTTGTAC
>CAJXXJ010000764.1 GCA_913062745.1 uncultured Phaeodactylibacter sp. | reverse complement strand
GCCATACGGAAGTAGACGTTTTTTGCCTTACGGAAAATGCGGCGCAGCGGGTAAGCGATGGAGTTGGGCTCCAGCCCGCCCGTCGCCACCTGATAGAGCAGGGGCTGAAAGGTGAAATGATTATTCTTGTCGAGCAGCACCACCTGGTAAGGCTCATTGATAAGCGCCTTGGCCATTTCCAGCCCGGCGAATCCTCCGCCGACGATGACGACGCGCTCGAGTTCACTATTGGGTATTTTCATAAAATGATTTCGTGTTCTGACATTCACCACTATTTCCTAACACAGAGCAGCAAGTGCATGTTTCCTTTTGCCGGCCGCCCGGCAGTTGAGGGGCGACAAAGCGGCAGAAGCCCTGAGTTTTCTAAAAATGCGTTTATTTTTGCGGCGTGAAAGACTGGAAAAACATATACCGGAAGCCCAACTACCGATGGCCATTGCTCTTCTTCGTTGCTTACCTGCTGCTGGGCAGCCTCATTTTCGGAGACTACGGCATGTCGTGGGATGAGCCGATACAGCGTTCTCACGGCCTGGTTTCTGCCCGATACGTTAACGAAGTCTTCCCGTACAGCGAGCGCGACTTTACCTGGCACAAACTGGAGGAGTACTACCACCGCTACTACGGTGTATTTTTCACCCTGCCGATGGTCTGGCTGGAAGACGCTATGGGGCTGGAAACGGATCGCCAAATCTACCGGCTGAGGCACGCCGGCAGCTTCTTTTTGTTCTGGCTGGGCAGTGTGTTTTTCTACCGCATCCTCCTGCGTCGGTTTGAGGACTGGCGCTGGGCGCTGCTCGGTGCGGCCATCCTGTTGCTCAGCCCCCGTACCTTCGGGCACAGCTTTTTCAACCCTAAAGACATCCCCTTCATGGGGCTGTTTATGATCAGCAGCTGGAGCCTCTACCGTTTTTGGCTGAAGCCAACAGCCGCGAATGGCCTGCTGCACGGCATTACCTGTGGTGCCCTGATCAGCATGCGGGTGCTGGGCGTACTGATGCCGGCCATGACGCTGTTTCTGTTTTTGGCAGACCCGCTTCTGGGGCGTCGCGAAGTATGGGCCAAATGGTGGAAACAGGCCCTGGCATTGCTCTTCTTCGGGGCTGTGCTTTCGGGGGCGACTGTCCTGTTCTGGCCATTCTTGTGGGAGAACCCGGCACTGCGGCTGCAGGAAGCTTTCGGCGCGATGTCTAAATATGGCTGGACCGGCAAAATGCTGTTCAGAGGGGAGTACATCCCGGGTAAAGACGTACCCTGGTACTATATTCCCTGGTGGATTGGCATTAGCGTACCGCTATTATATTTGTTGCTGGGCCTGGCAGGCTTGTGGAGCGTGCTGCGGTCCGGCTGGAAAAACCTTGCTGTGCCGCCGCGCTGTGTCTGGCGCAGCGCCGGGGAGCGCATGGATTGGGCGAATACCGGATTGTTCATAGCGCCCATTCTGGCCATTATCGTGCTAAAATCTACAGTCTACGATGGCTGGCGGCATCTGTACTTCATCTATCCAAGCCTGGTATTTCTGGCCGTGCGCGGGGTACACGGGCTGTGGAGGCTGGCAGAAAGCCGTAATCCGCAGTTACAGCGCGCGATGCTGTTGGTGCTGGGGCTCAATTTTGCCTGGATTGCGGTGTGGATGGTGCGCAACCACCCCTATCAGCAGGTCTACTTCAATGTGCTGGCAGCGGGCAATCAGCTGGGGTACTACGACCTGGATTACTGGGGGACTTCCTACGGCGAAGGGCTGAAGGCGATACTGCGGCAGGACGGCCGGGAGCTGATCAAAGTAGCCTACAACAAATCCCCGGCACAGCACAACTACCACTACCTGCGGGGCGCAGACCGGTGGCGGATCAAGCTGGTGGAGAGCCTGGAAGACGCGGACTACTATATCACAGCTTACCGCTACTATAAAAAGGAGATGGAAAAAGTAAAGAACCGGGAAGGTGTATACGGCAGGGAAGAGGTATACAGCATTCAGGTTGGTGGAAGCAAAATCATGAGCGTTTTCCGCCTGCGATGAGGGCGTAGCCGGCTATCCGGGCAGGAGAATGGGCGTTTCCCAATAATTTTCTTTTCTTCGCAACGTTTCAAGGGACATAGAATAAAAAATCAAACAGACTTTATGCAAAAATTAATGACCGCCGCAGTGCTTATGGCAGGGCTGTTTCTCTTTTCCGGCCTGCAGGCACAGGAAACCGATTCGCTGAGCTACAGCATTGGCGTACTGCTGGCGAAAAACCTCAAGAGCCAGGGATTTGACAATATAGACTACGCCTCCTTCGAGATGGCCGTAAAAGACGTATTTGCTGATGAAGGGCTCAAAATTGAGCCACAGCAGGCTCAGATGATGGTACAGTCCTACATGATGAACAAGCAACAGATGAAGGGCGAAAAGAATAAGGCTGCCGGTGAAGCTTTTCTGAAAGAAAACGCTGAGCGCGAAGAAGTGACCGTACTGCCGAGCGGCTTGCAGTACGAAGTGCTGCAGGAAGGCAGCGGCGAAAAGCCAGGTGCCAACAGCAAAGTAAAGGTCCACTACACC
>CAJXXJ010000763.1 GCA_913062745.1 uncultured Phaeodactylibacter sp. | reverse complement strand
GAAGATCAAATACCTTATCCCAAGTTTTGAAGGTAGTTCGCACAAAGGGATAAGTTTGATCTTTATTACGCTTTCCCTCAGGTTTCATCTGGCGGTATTGGGTACCATCTTCAAGGTTCATGACGAAATAGCGCTTATCTTCCGTTGTATACATCTTGCCTTTTTCCGCCAGAATTTGACTGATCTTTCCGTCTTTATTCTCCTTTTGATCGTAGATCAGCACGTCTTCGATACTGATATTATCTTCTTTTTTTACCCCCATACGGATAATAAAATCCTGAAAATCATCATTAAAAACCCCTTCTTCCAGATTAAGGGTAGGTTTTTGTTTTTTTACATCGTACAGACGGGATTTAAATTTCAGGTTAGCAACCGGCATTAGATTATTGGAGCAGAAGAAAGAAAACAAGGTAGTGGCAATGCCAAAAAACATAATCGGCCGCATAATCCGCCACAGGGATACGCCGGCCGACTTAAAACTCGACAGCTCGTAGTGCTCGCCCATATTGCCAAGCACCATAACGGAGGAGATCAGCACCGCAAGCGGCAGCGCCATAGGCACCAGCGAAAGGCTTTTGTAAGCCAGCAGCTCCAGGATCAGGAACATCCCCAACCCTTTGCCGGCGATATCATCGATATACAGCCAGAGCACCTGCATGACCAACACAAACATGGCAATCATGAAAGTGACAATAAAGGGCGGTATGTAACTGGTGACCAGTAGCCGGTCTAACTTTTTCATAGGTTATTTGTCCTCCGGAAAATTGTACCGCCAATAATACAAACTAAGCGTTTCGAAGTTTGACGGCCCACAAAGATAACAGGCCGGCAGCGTTATGGCTCAGAGCCGGAGGAACTTTAGCACAATATTCACTTTTCTTACTCCCGGAATACCAACACCGGCACTTCGCTGTGAAAGGCCATACGCTTGGTAAAACTGCGGTGGAACAGCCGCTCCCAGAACCGCCGGTTGGGCAAAAACAGGGCCAGCAGGCCGATCTCATGCTCTTTCACAAACTGCTCGATGCCCTCGCTGGCAGAAGCATTGGAAACGACAGAGAAGTCTGAAAACGGCAGCGGATAATTTTCTACCACAGCATAGCGCTCTGTGATGCCGCTGTCTCCCCTGGTATCCACGTGCAGAAAATGGACTTTTGCGCCCAGGCTTTTGCTCAGCGCACTCAGCTCTTCCACCGCCTGCTCATCACTGGGCTCGAAGTTGGTGGCGTAGGCAATATGCCTGATGGGCTCGTACCGGGCGTCAGCAGGGATAGCGAGCACCGGGCAGGGCGCATTCATCATTGTGTGAGTCGTCACGCTGCCCAGCATTTGCTCAATAGGCGCGCGCTCTCCTTTGGTGCCCATGACGATCATAGCGTGGCCGCCCTGCCTTGCCGCATCAATGACTTCCTGATAGATAAACATGCCATAATCTACCCGCAACTCGCCGATGCGTCCAGAGGGGGCTTCCTCAGCCCATTCACTGAGCCGCTTCATCACTTCGCTGCGCCGTTCGCGCAGCATCTCATCGATCTGATGGGCACCCACCCGGCTCGCATCGCTCACCGGAATATGGTATACGCTCATCAGGTCGATACGGGTATCGAGCGCCTCCGCCAAGTGCAGGGCATAGCGGTAGGCATTGTGGGCCATTTCAGAGAAATCGGTCGGAAATAACAGCTTTCGCTTCATAGGTGTATTTGGTTAAGAAAATGCAGCGGTGCCGGGCATACTTGTGCCGGCCATCACTGCCTGTTCGCGGTCTTCTGCATAATCAATACTCAGCACCGGAATTTCGGAGTGGTTCACCAGTGCTTCCACATTACTGCCCGTCAGCATACGGCGCAACGGATGACGGTGATGGTTGGAAATGCCAATCAGCTTGGCTCCGATGCTGTCCGCAAAGCTGCGGATGCCCTGATCGATACTGAAGTTGCGGAAAATGTGCGTCTCGCAGCGGAATGGTGCGCACAGCCCCCGGAACTCTTCCATAGCTTCCCGGCTCAGGATGTAGGGCGGGTCAAACAGGGAGGAGGTGTGGATTTCCACCAGGTGGATTTCCGGCACAAAAGGCTTGACCAGCTCTTTGAACTTCAAAAAGGCAGCCCGCTCGTTTTCGTGGAAAGAGGAGGCGAACACCACTTTGTCAAAATTTAGGTTCTCCAGGGGCTCTTTGATGACGAGCACCGGGCGGTGCACCTCACGCACCACTTTTTGCGTGTTGGAGCCGATAAAAAACTCATTCTTGCCGCTAGCGCCGTGGGAGCCCATGACAATGAAATTCACATCATGCTCTTCTGCATAGCGGTTGATGCCCCGCACCATTTTATCCGCGCAGTAAGCCGTAGTCATATCTATATGCGGATACTGCTGCCGCAGCTCTGCAAAGCGCATGCTCGTATTGTTGATCAGTTGTTGTGCAGCCGGGTACATCTCGCGTTCCTGCGCACTTTTTCGGTCCCATCCATCCGGAAGGTCGAGGCAGGTGAGCAAATGCAGGCGGGCGCCGAGGCGGGGTGCCAATTGTACAGCAGCATCA
>CAJXXJ010000762.1 GCA_913062745.1 uncultured Phaeodactylibacter sp. | reverse complement strand
CCCACCTGGCGGATAAGGTGGAAAATATGATCGTAGCTTCCGCCGACCTGTCCAACAGCGACAAGACAGACGCTTTTCTGAAGAAAACGACTTCCTTTAAAAAAGGAGGCTTTGGTGGTGCCTTCCTGCAAGCCGGCGTGTCCGAGCTGACGATGGCGGCCCTGGCCACCGGTATGGCGCTGCACGGCGGCGTGGTCCCGGTTTGTGCCACCTTCTTTGTCTTCTCTGACTTTATGAAGCCCTCTATACGCCTTGCCGCGCTGATGGAAGCGCCGGTGATTTTTATCTGGACGCACGATGCTTTCCGCGTAGGCGAAGACGGCCCCACCCACCAACCGGTGGAGCAGGAAGCCCAAATCCGCCTGCTGGAGCAGCTGCAGAACCACTCCGGGCGCAACAGCTTCCTGGCACTGCGCCCTGCCGATGCAGATGAAACGACTGTAGCCTGGCGCATGGCGCTGGAAAACAGCCACGGCCCGAGCGGGCTCATCCTCTCGCGGCAGGATATCCCGAGCCTGCCGGCTGATGACCGCTACCAGGCGGCACAACAGGCAGAAAAGGGTGCTTACATCGTACAGAAGGAAGAAGGCGGCGACCCGGATATCATACTCGTAGCCAATGGCTCTGAGGTAGCTACCCTGATCGAGGGCGCCGATATGCTGCGCGAAAAGAAAAAACTGAAAATCCGTATCGTCTCCGCACCGTCCGAGGGGGTCTTCCGCAATCAGCCGCTGAGCTATCAGATGGAGGTACTGCCGCCGGATGTGCCGACGATGGGCCTTACCGCCGGCTTGCCGGTTACGCTGCGCGGCTTAGTCGGCCCGCTGGGCGAGGTCATCGGGCTGGACCACTTCGGCCACTCCGCGCCCTATCAGGAGCTGGACCAGCAATTTGGCTACACTGCGGAGAATGTGTACAAGAAGGTGGTTGCCTTTTTAGAGGATTTCGAATAAAAACCGGCTGGAAAAGACACTTCCGGTACAGAGGAAAAAAATAGCGCACGGGCGGAGGTCTGGGCGCTGTTTTTTTTTGGGGGTACGGAGCCCCATCCACTGCCAAACCCGCAGTTCGAAAATGTCGTCTGTGATGCACCAGGGCCGGCTGCTGTAGTCAGCGTAAATTGCAATTTTGTCCCTTCAGACTGGTTATTAAAGGAGTTTATGAAACGTAGTACGTCTCTCCGCCGGTTGAGGAGAAGAAGCCCACCGCCAATCCCGCCTGCTAGTACAAGCGTTCCAAAGACAACTTCTATATCTCCGGATTGGAGTTTTTAGGAACAAAGGAGCCTATCAGGACCGAAAATGGCAGTCCCGATTGCATGATTTCCGCCAGCGCTATGCACTGTTGCTCACCAGGCGGCGTGCCGTCCCACAGCTCAATGCGGCAGATGCCGAATTGGCGGCACGCTTGGCGGGGGTTATTAGGGTGATTTGGAGGAGGGGGGCGTGATGGTAGGGTTTCTCATCAAAACTCCTTCTTAGTCTGTTCTAATACTTTGTTCCATTGGCTCAATCTAAAGGTGTACCAAAACTTACCATTAGATATTGTCGCTGTGTTAGTACTAAAATGGGCCTCTCTTTCTATTGTGGAAGTGCCAAGTCTAGAGCGATAAACCCCTATGAGGTTTCCTGTTCGTGCATTTATTTTATAAAGTGCCTTATCTGCACCACCTACAACAAAGAGCATGTCTTTGACGACATGCACCCTGCTAGGGGTGCCAGCTATTTTACATTTCCAAGATATTTTGCCATCTAACCTATTTATCGCGTATAGCCATTCATCCTCAGCTGCGGCAAAAATGTTGTTCTCATCTTTTGCCAATCTTGAAGTCAGCAGCCCTTGTGGCAATTCTCTTCTCCATAACTCTGTCCTTTGAGCCCAGTCATAGCAGATAATAAACCGGCCAGCGACCCAGAAAGAATTGTTGTTTTCAACCAAGGGGGCTTTGGTAGCACCTATTCCATTCTTGTTGGGGGGATATAATTCATAGTTATGAACCTTTACACGATCTGATAATAGGTATAAAGAACTCCCCTGTTTTTTTGAAGGGATGAAAGAAGTGAATGCTGTCAAAAGTTGCCCATCAGTCGTTGGTACAGGGGAACGCATTATCGCTAAAGCTCTAGCGTCATAGGACCGTTCAAAGAGCAACCTAGAATCGCCCGTCTCAATTTCAAATTCGTATACCATCATAGTGTGTTTCGCGACAGCATTGTAGGTTCTATATATTCTGTTTTCAGTACCAAATATGCGATCGTCCCCTTGCCAAGGCATCTGTTTGGACCATTGTAGGCGGCCAGTACTCAAGTCTATACATATCAACTCCTTACCATTGGGGAATATCGCATACTGATCATTCAAGAAAGGGATGGCGTTATAAAATAGACCTTGAAGTAAACTGTCCGTGAATTCCCAATTGGTGGTTCCATCATAAGTATTGATGGATTTAATACAGTCACCACTCTTGCAACGGGCAGCTAGCAAAATATCTTGGCCGTTACTCAGTGGATAAAATGAAAAACTGTGCGCTTTGGAGATTTGCCA
>CAJXXJ010000761.1 GCA_913062745.1 uncultured Phaeodactylibacter sp. | reverse complement strand
CTGGAGGATTTGCAGGCATTTGGTACAGACTGGCATAAGCCTTTTCTGGAGACTGCCCCTTACCTGATTGTCATTTTTAAAAAGCCTTACGATCTTGAAGGCGGCAAGAAGCACAAGAATTACTATGTGAACGAGTCGGTAGGACTGGCGGCGGGTTTTTTACTGGCCGGCATCCACAATGCGGGCCTGGCTGCGCTGACCCACACCCCGAGCCCCATGAACTTCCTGCAACAGATACTGGGCCGCCCGGAGAATGAACGCCCGTTTTTGCTGATTCCCGTGGGCTACCCGGCCGATGATGTGCAGGTGCCGGATATTTCCCGTAAGGAGAAAGAGGATGTGCTGATCCGCTATTAAACTGTCTATGTGTACCGTTACTTATTTGCCGAAAGGCGGGCATCAGTTTATACTGACCTCCAACCGGGATGAAGCGCCGCAACGCAACAGCCGGGAGCTGGCTTCGGAAGTGCATAGCGGGCATTCGCTACTGTTTCCCAGAGATGCCAGCGCCGGCGGCACCTGGATTGCTGCTTCTGCAGAGGGTCGCGTGGTCTGTATGCTGAATGGTGCATTTGAGCCGCACCACCGGCAGCCGCCTTACCGCCGCAGCCGGGGTCTGATGGCACTGGACTACTTTCATTTCCCTGCTGTGGAGGCATTTCTCCGGCAGTATACTTTTGCCGGTATGGAGGCTTTTACCATGCTCATATTTGAAGCCGGGCGGGTGCTGGATGTGCGCTGGGACCATACGCAGCTCTATCAGCAGGAGCTCGACCCATCGCAGCCGCACATCTGGTCATCAGCGCCATTATACCCCGCGCCCGTACGCCGCAAGCGGGAGCTTTGGTTCCGCCAATGGCTGCAGCAGCAGGATTATAGCCGGCAGGCAATCCTCAACTGGCACTACACAGCGGGCGATGGTGACGTCTGGAATGATGTGGTGATGAACCGCGATGGACTGGTCCGTACCCTGAGTATCAGCAGCATTGAGCGGGGCCGGGAACAGCTGAAGTTTGAATACCGCGACCTCCTGAGCGGCGATACCGAGCAGCAGCAGCTGGATTTAACAGCAGCAGATATATGAAAAAGGCGATCAGCTACTTTGCAGCAGCGCTATTGGGCTACGAAACAACAGAAGGGCAAACTACAGCGTGTATAACATGGCATAACCCGCCAAAAACAACACAATAGTAGTAATGCTTTCCCAGCCCGCATTAGCAATCCCTTCCCGCTGCCGGTGGAGCATGCCCATAAGGAGTACGCCGGAAAGCAGGACAGATAAAGAAAGGATGAACGCTTGCTCCTGCCCGACGGCATGATAGATAGAGCCGCCCTGATAAGCAAAATCCGAAAAAGCGACAAACAGCACATCAAAGCTGTTGCCGCCGATGATATTGGCGACTGCGAGGGTAAGCGCCTTTTGCCGGACGGCAGAAACCGAAATCACCAGCTCCGGCAGTGAGGTGGCCACTGAAGTGAACAGGGCACCGACGAAGGACTGGCTCAGCCCGCTCAGATTGGACAGGGAAACCGCTACCTTAGCAACAAAGTACCCGGCTACCCCTACGATTATGGCAGAAAGGACGAACCGCAGGTAAATCTTCTGCCTGGAATCGTCCGGCAGTGTGGCATCGGGTTCGTCTTCTACGGTCTCCTGCGTACGGATGGGGCGCCACATCGGTTGCTTCTGCGCCTGCGATATGAGGCGGGTGCCAAAGGCATAGATACCCAGCAGGATAAAGGAAGCCGGGTGCACGTGCCAGATGCTGAAATTGGGTACAAACAGGGTAAACAAAGCGAAAGTGAGCATTAAAATGAGCAAAATGCCCTGCATCAGATTAGAAAGAGAGGCCGAAGCGTGCTCCAGGTTAGCCCGCCGGTAAGTCAGGTCAGCTATAGCCAGAAAGGTGGTCTGAGCAGCAATACCGCCTATGGCATTGCTAAAAGACAGGTCGGGATGCCCTGACCAGGCGGCAGTAACGGAAGTCATAATACCGGATATGGAAGAAATACCCCCAAGCAGTATCCCGCCAATGAGGGCTTCCCCCCAGCCCTGCTCCAGCACGCGAAGCACCGCCGTCCTGGCCGTCTTTGGCTGCGGTCCTAGGGAATTTCCATCGAAGTAGCGCACCCCAGGCGGCAAGGTAAGGGCATCGCGAAGCGCTGCGAGGGGGTCCGCCGCATCCAACGCCTCAAAGTGGGCCCGATCGGTCACGGTGCAAGCGCCTCCCCCAATACCCCGGTCAGCACCGGATAGGCCGGGCTATGGGGATGAATGAGGGCGAAATGGCCGTGGGCCGGCAGGATTTCTAAGGTAACGGCCCGACCGGCCTGGCCCAGAGCCTGGGCGAAGGCTTCGCTCTGGCGACCTGGTCGATCGTGATCAAGACGCTCGTGCTCTACACGATCATGATCACCGGCGCGATCTGGGAGAAGGAAGTCTTCGGGCGCTACCTTTTCGCCCCCGCCTTCTTCTGGGAAGACGTCTTTTCCATGCTCGTCCTGGCGCTGCACAAGGCCTATCTGGCCGCGGTCTTTCTCGGCTGGGG
>CAJXXJ010000760.1 GCA_913062745.1 uncultured Phaeodactylibacter sp. | reverse complement strand
CCCCCTCACCCCCTCTCCCACGCTCCCCCTCCGCCGGCGGCAGCTCCGGTACCTTCAGCCGAATTTGCTTCCCCTGCCAAATCAGGACAGGCAACAGCGGCAACAGCAGCAATAGGTTCAGCAGATATCTGAGATTGAGCATCATTGAGCAGCGACTTTGTAAAATTCGACAGTGGATACAGAAACCGGGTTGACTTCGCCTTCGCGGTAGAAATTGTAATATAGCTCCAGCTCGTGCAGGCCAGGAGAAAGCTCCTGAATATCTATGTAGGCCAGCAAGCCATCCTGCCTGCGGCGCTGACTGTGGTGATACAGATACTCAGCCTCAACTTGCCGGCCATCCAACCACAATTCGTAGAAAGTACTCAGGCACTCCAGGTGCAGTGCCGCCTTGTCCATGGTATCCACTCTCTCCTCGTAGTTGCACAGCGGCTTAATTTGCCGCTCTTCATTAGCAGTGCGGTGAACAATAAATACCCGCAGCACCGGATCCGAAATGACATCGGAAGGGATACTGATGACATTGGAGTAATCCTCCGCAGCCAGATTGTCATAATTGCCGGCATACAGGCTCCCTTTATCCAGAGGCTCAAGGGTGAGGCTGAGCACATTAGCAATATTTTGCTCCTGCCTTATCGAAAAGAACAGGAAAATGGAGATTACAATAAACGCCAGCATGAATAATGCCGCCTTCCATTTCTTGTTATTGCTGATGAGCCCGTAGTAAATCCGGCGGTAAAATGGCGAGAGGGTCAGCCAGCCCATCACCCGGTAGAGGGGATAATAAACCCGGGAGAAATACGGAATACGCTTGAGATAGCCCAGGGAAACGAAGTCGATCACGAACAACAAGCCAAGCGAAACCAGCAAAGGATCTACCCAGTAGAAATTGCCCGGCTCGGGCCGCAAAGCTACAATCAGCGCGATGAGCAGGGATACCACAAATAAAAAGAAGAAAGCGCCCAGCACACACATAAACAGCAGGAAGCTCACCGCAAAGGTAGTGCTGCAGATGCGTTCGAGCTGACGGATGTTGTTCCGAAAACCCGTATTGCGGAACAGCAGCCGGTTGTACTGCTCCTTAAATTTCAGCCGCGATACCTGAATGCCATCCTGATAGACGTAGCTAAGGCCCACGTAGGCCACCCATACACTGCGCAGGAACAAGTGCGCTGTGAAGCCGGCAATCAACCAGATATTGGCTACCTGCAGCAGGGTCAGCAAGGCCTCATCTGCAGTGCCACTGGAAAATATGATCAGGGAGTAGTTGTTCAGGAAATGCTCCAGCTGCCCGATAGACTCGGGTATCTGAAACAGCGTAAACAGTACAATACCAGATATTATAATTTCCGGCTCCCAGCTTTGCTCTTGTACGCGCGTCAGCCAGGACTCTTCTTCCGGCAATTGGTTCTGCTCTTGCATACGGTAATGGGTTTTACCCAAAGATCAAATTTTTTCCGTATTTCCAGCTACCGCAGCGCTATTCAGCCGCTATGGTCTTACACTGCTTTTACAAGATTAGGTGGCAACTATTCAGCATACATAGAAAAATAAGCAGAAAATACCCTGTTTTGCGAAGGGAGACAGTGCATTTTCTGGCTTTGCACCCTTTAGGGTTGGGGCAAACAAAGCCAGAAAATGCCATCTACAAACTATGGTGAATAGTTACGATAGGTGATTACCGCCTTCTGCACTTTGGTTGCACCACAGCTCTATCCATCCCCGCAGAGGCCCTAAAAATACTGCCCCAGCCCCATCACAAAGCCCCCAACCCGGTCGCGCCGCAGCGAGTGCCCGTAGTCTATTGAAAAAACGGTATTGTAAAACTGTTTCAGGATCAGGCGCGCGCCCAGCCCCCCGTGCAGCCGGATATTTGCCGGGTCGGAAAAATCGCTCAGGGCACCACCTGGCAAGCGCCAGCTACCGAGGTCGATGAAGGCCCCGGACTGCAGGCCCAGCTGCTGGTTTTCAAACATCGTATGCCGGTATTCCGTATTGAGCGTAAGCACGCCGGTGCCCCGGTCAATGCGGTCGCCCACCCCGCGGATAGTGATGTGGTTGTCCAGTGCAAAGGGGGCAAATGGGGTATTCACATTGGTACTCAGCCCCCAGATGAAGCGCATCGCCCAATTACCGCGCTCGCCGCTGCGCCGGTAGTACTTCAGCGCCTGACGGATGATAAAAAAGGGGTCAGACCCGAGCTCGTCCAGCACGACTTGCGTATACGTATCCATCGCGAAGCCCGACCAGTAAAAGTAGTGGGGCACTGCCCCCCGGTACAGGTGGTTGAAACGAATGCCCAGCTTGTCGATATCCAGCTGCTCCAGAAACAGGGGCCGGTCTTCAGCAGCCACCGTGCCGAGCGCGTACTGCTCGCGAAACAGGCTTACCCCCAACTGCCATTCCTGCTGCCGGGCCGGCATGTAGAGCAAGGTGGCATTCAGACTGGAATTGGAATAATCATAAAATGCCGTGGCCGGGCCCTTATACAGCGGCTCGTAGCTGTTCCAAAGCGTATAGCTCAGCTCAGCACCCACCGGCCCCAGCAGGAAAG
>CAJXXJ010000759.1 GCA_913062745.1 uncultured Phaeodactylibacter sp. | reverse complement strand
GCTGCCCCCCTTGCTTTTTCTTCTGGCCTGTAGCGCTGAAGACAGCACTCAACAGACTGAACTGCCTCCCGCAGCCACGGACACTACCCAAACTGCAGAAGCCAGCATTTCCGCTGATGGGCCCGCCACGGTCTCCATCGGACAATTACCGAAGGACAATGGCGCTATTTTGCTGAACTGGAAAATGCTGTCCGATGTTACCTTCGAGGACGAATACAACGAGGAGGTGCAGGCCTATGTGCCCTACCCAACCTTTGGCGATACCCTGCGGGCCATAGAGGGAGAAGCAGTTGTGATCAAAGGGTACGTCATCCCCCTGGAAGAAACCGGAGACGAAACGATATTGGTACTGAGCGCACAGCCCTACAGCAGCTGTTTTTTCTGTGGCGGTGCCGGCCCGGAGTCGGTGATGGACATCAAACTGAGCAATCCGGGCAAGCGAAAGTTCACAACGGATGAGCAGCTCCGCTTCCGCGGAAAGCTACGGCTCAACGACAGTGACCTTTATTACCTGAACTATATTCTGGATGACGCAGAATTGGTAAATTAGCGGAACAATAGTACCGTATTTACGTATTGTATAAAAACTTAACCATCACCGTTCAAATGTCACCCCCCGTAACACATTCGGTATGTACAAGCTCGTAAATTACACCAAACTCTACTTGTCTGCGGCGGGCCTGCTCCTTTTCCTAAGCTCATGCCAGCAAGATACTACAGAACCTCAGGACATGCTGGAAAACGGGCTCGACCAGCAAATTGAAGAGCAGCTTATTGAGCTCTCCCCCACCAATGACCTTGCCTTCTTCCGACTGCCGGAGAGCGACGATTATCTGCGCATCCCGCAGGATCCTAACAACCGCCTTACCCCCGAAAAAGTAGCGCTTGGGCAGCTGCTCTACCACGAGACGGGCATTGCCCGCAACCCTCGTGAAGCACAGGGCGGCGGCACTTATTCCTGCGCTTCCTGCCACTTTGCATCCGCCGGTTTTCAGGCCGGGCGGCATCAGGGCATAGGCGAAGGCGGCAGCGGCTTTGGCCTCAACGGCGAAGGCCGGGACCGGGAAATGGCTTACAACATCCTCAACATCGACGTGCAGCCCATCCGCAGCCCAACTACCCTGAACAGCGCTTACCAAATCGCTATGCTGTGGAACGGGCAATTCGGTGCCCGCGGCGTCAACCTCGGCACAGAGTACGCCTGGACGCCGGGTACGCCCAAAGCGGTGAACGAACTGGGTTTCCACGGGCTGGAATCTCAGGCTATAGCCGGGCTGTCCGTACACCGTCAGCTGGAAGACACCTCTAATGTCTCCGACCTGGCCGACTATAAGGAAATGTTTGACATGGCCTTCCCCGACTGGCCGGAAGCAGACCGCTACTCGCGGGTGCCGGCCGGGCTGGCGCTTGCTGCCTATGAGCGGACCCTGCTGGCCAACGAGGCCCCCTTCCAACGCTGGCTGCGCGGCGACAAAGACGCCATGAGCATGCTGGAAAAAGAAGGCGCGCTGGTATTCTTCGGCAAAGGCCAATGCGCCAACTGCCACACCGGGGCGGCACTCAGCAGCATGGAGTTTCATGCACTTGGGCTGGGCAACCTGCCGGACTGCCCGGAAGAGGTATTCCTGACCCCCGCCGATGCTGTTGAAAACCTGGGCCGCGGCGGCTTTACCAACCGGCCCGAAGACATGTACAAATTCAAAGTGCCGCAGCTGTACAACCTCAAAGACTCGCCCTTCTACGGGCACGGTGCCACCCTGCGCTCCGTGCGGGAGGTGATCGAATATAAAAACGCAGCACAGCCGCAAAACCCGGAAGTACCGGCCAGTCAGCTGGCAGAAGACTTTGTGCCGCTCAACCTGACTGAAGAAGAGATCACGGCGCTTACCGCTTTCATCGAGGACGCACTGCACGACCCCAATCTACAGCGCTACGTGCCGGATAACCTCCCTACCGGATTGTGTTTCCCCAATGCGGATGACAACTCGATGGAAGATCTTGGCTGCCAATAAGCAGCCTTTTTGCACTGATTCCCGCCGGAAAGGCCATAAGCCCGGATTGACCACATCAAATTCTTGTCAATCCGGGCTTTCCCCTTTCGCTTTTGCCGGTAAATAGCTATTTTAAACAGCAAAAAGCAACGCATGTACCGAGCTTTACTGCTGACCTGCCTGCTGCCGGCACTCTCCTACGGGCAGCCTATCTTCCTGGACCGCTCCGAACAAGCCGGCATCAACAATACCGGGAGCAACCGCGGCGTCGCTTTTGGCGATTACGACGGTGACGGGCGGGACGATATCTACGTCTCCCGCATCTCTGCGCCCAACCTCCTGTACCGCTCGCTGGGCGATGGCTACTACGAAGAAGTGGGCGCACAGGCCGGCGTCGACTTTAGCAGCAGCACTACCGCCAGCGCCTGGGGTGATATCGATAATGACGGAGACCTGGACCTCTATCTCGGCAACCGGGAACAGCCCAATGTCCTTTACCGCAACAACGGCGATGGCACCTTCACCGATATCAGCGAAAGCGCGGGCGTCAACTCCGGCAACCGTACCCGGG
>CAJXXJ010000758.1 GCA_913062745.1 uncultured Phaeodactylibacter sp. | reverse complement strand
TTTCTGACTTGCTCTTTTTCCACCTCGCTGCGTTAAAAAGCCTCGCCGATGCTTAGGCATCGCCTACGTTTTTTGCCTTGCGCGCTAAAAAAATAGCTACGCCATAATTTCACAAACCTTAAGTTGTTGGACTATATTTCCTAAAAAGCGTTAAATTACGGTACTTTGTAAAAACTGAGCGAACATAATGACTGAAGAGCGAGTAATCCCCGTAGTAGACCTTTCCCAATTCACCAAGGGCGATGCCGAACAGCGTACTGCTTTTGTGAAGGAACTGGGAGAAGCGTTCCACGAAATAGGCTTTGTTGGCGTGACTGGGCATGGCATCCCGGAACAGCTGATTAACGATTTTTACAAAGCTTCCAAAGCATTTTTTGCCCTGCCGCGCAACGTCAAACAGCAGTACGAAATTGAAGGCATGGCCGGGCAGCGGGGGTATACCTCCTTTGGTAAAGAGCACGCCAAACAGTCTGAGGTGCCTGACCTTAAGGAATTTTTCCAAATTGGTCAGGAAGTGCCTGCCGGTGACCCGGAAAAAGAAGCTTACCCGGATAATATCTGGCCGGACGAGGTGCCGGAATTCGGCGCTACCGGCAAAAAGCTGTACCGTGCCTTTGAAAAAGCCGGCGGGCAGCTGCTGCGGGCTATAGCCATACACCTCGATCTGGAAGAAGACTACTTTGACAACCGGATTGAAAAAGGCAACAGCATACTGCGGGCCATCCACTATCCGCCCATTACTCAGGAGCCGGAATCGGCCATCCGCGCTGAGCAGCACGAGGACATCAACCTCATTACTTTGCTCGTAGGCGCATCCGCCGGAGGGCTTCAGCTGTTAACCAAAGAGGGCGAATGGAAAGAGATCACGCCGGAGCAGAACGAGATTGTCATCAACGTAGGTGATATGCTGCAGCGGCTGACCAACAATTACCTGAAGTCCACCACGCACCGCGTCGTCAACCCGCCGCGTGATCAGTGGCATTTGCCGCGCCTGTCCATCCCGTTCTTCCTGCACCCGCGGTCGGACATGGACCTGAGCGCACTGCCGCAGTGCATAACTGCCGAGCGCCCGCAGCAGTACGAGCCGATTACTGCCGGCGCGTATCTGGACGAGCGACTAAAAGAAATTGGCTTAAAAAAATAAGGGAAGCCGTTAAACGTTATCCCGAAATTACGGTCCGATGACCAAAAGAGATTTGACAGGGCCGCAATTATCCTGTACTTTTGCAACAATTAAAATTATTTGTCATGGGAAACATACTATTGTTCAACTTCTTCGGCCCGGAAATGCTGGTCGTGCTTTTCGCTATCCTGCTCCTTTTCGGCGGTAAGAAGATTCCCGAGCTGATGCGCGGCATCGGTAAAGGTATTCGCGAATTCAACACCGCGCGTTCCAGCCTCGAAAGCGAACTCAAAGAGGGTATGGAAGAAGCAGAGCGCAAGGAAGCTGCACAGAAAAAAGAGAACAGCAACGCTTAATCCAGACCTGACAGGCCTTGCCTGACGGTCACCGGCTACTGCCGGGGATAAATTATAAACAGCCTGCTTTCGGTCAGAAAGCAGGCTGTGTTGTATGGTATGCTGTCTTTACTTGCGGCCAAACAGCCCGCCCAGCATCTTCATGCCGATGTTGGCTACATCATCCGCTACGCTGCCATCTCCATCGCTATCCAGAAATTTCATCGCCATGTCGATAGCCGGGTTGTTGGTATTCTGCTTTTCGGCAGAGACCGTGCCGGACAGTAAGGAAGCAATGCCGCCTACGTCGAGCCCCTGCTCCCGCTTTGCTTTGCCCAGCGCGCCCATCACTACCGGTGCCAGCATCGTCATCAGGGAGCCGGTTTTGTTGGAGTCCAGCCCGCTCAGCTGACTGATCATTTGAATAGCGCCGCTCTGTTTGTTGCCCAGCACATGGTTGAGGATACCAGAGCCGTTGAGCATGCGCTCCTGCCCTGCCTGTGCCTGCTGCCCGGTCACCATGCCCACTACATCGTCGAGTATGCTGCCGTCGTGGTCATTTTCCAGAGCACGGTTGAGGGACTGTGCGCCTTCGGTAGTCTGCGCATTTTTAGCCAGTGCGCCCATCAGGGTATTAACGATGCCGGAAGCCGCCGCCGCAGTCTGCGATTTGTCTGCGCCGCCTACCTGCTGGCTAAGTTGTTCGATCATTCCTTCCGAGAGGGAACCCTGAAGGAGGTTCATTAAGTTTTGTTCCATAATTAAATGCTAAAAGGTTTACATGTGGTGCTGTGCGGGAAAATTCAGCTTTAAAATACGACTTATTCCCGACAGCCTGCAAGAATTAAGCTATTTTTGAGACGGGGATAATCTATTTTGTCACAGCAAACTTCTGACGGTGTCGGGTGTTTTTGCCAAAAAAGCAGTTTTTCCGCATGTGGAATGACCTAAAAGAAATACTGGCCTGGCTCCGCGGCGAAGACGAAGCCTCCGCATCGGAAGAGCCCTCCTCTGTAGACAGCCTGATGCGGCTGGTAGCGATGACGACGATGGCAAGCCTGCAGCAAGCCCGGCAGCGCGAGGGCAGCCTGCCCCATCAGTCGG
>CAJXXJ010000757.1 GCA_913062745.1 uncultured Phaeodactylibacter sp. | reverse complement strand
ACGCCCTCTTTTTCGCTGGAACCGTTCACGATCACATCCGTAGTAGCGCGGAACGCTTTGAGGTCGCAATTATAAGCTACGCCCACCGTACTGCCGGTAGTGCTGCGCGGCGCAGCAATCAGCCCCGCCATTTGGGTGCCGTGCCCGCACTGATCGTCGGGCCCGTCATTGGAAGCCCACCACCACCAGCCGCTGATGTGCGTACCGAGGCGCTGCAGGTTGCGGCCACTGGAGAAGCCGGAATTGAACTCACTGCCGAGTTTGCTCTGATTGGGAGAAGTGCCGGTGTCGATCATCGCTACCCGGATATTGTTGCCGGTGCTAGTGGCCCAGGCACCCGGCACATTCATGCTCGGATGAGAGAAGTTCCAGGGGATTTTAGCATTCGGGGCTACCGTGGTGTAGTCCTGGCTTGGGATATTGAAGTTGGGCGAATAACCGCAGCCGCTGTCGCTGCGGCGCTCCAACTGCTCCATGCCGTAGCCCATCGGCTCGATGTAGCGCACTTCGGGCATCTGCCGCAGTTCTTCGATGATCTGCTGATCAAAAATCTTCACATCCAGGGTAGGCAGATACTGTTTGTCCAGGTTGCGGAATAAGTCCTCCGGAGTAGCGTTCAGGCCCGGGTAACGGCGGTTAGTGGCTTCCACAACGTAGTCCACCAGCTTGTTGCGCACAGCAGACCATTCCGGAGATTGCAGGTCCAGCTCATGGATGCGCTCCTCCGTGTTTTCCATGCCTGGCAGCCGGTAGCCGAGAGACATGACAGAGTCTGACTGTACCGAGGCGCTCCACAGCATATGGGTGGTGGCATCTTTCCAGTAGAAAACTGTGTTGGTTTCCAGCAGCGTCTCCTCCACGATGTCGTTGATCTCCGCCCGGCTCATCGGCGCGGTTTGTTCGGGTAGTTGGTCAAACTGCTCTTTGGAACAGCTAAATACTACGAGCAACAGGCCTGCCAGGAGTAATAGGTTTTTAAACTTCATAGGGTGTTCAAAATTATTTTGGTTAAGTAAATAATTGCTTAATAGGTGTAGACTGAAATACGGTAGACCTGGAAAAGAAAATCGGAATGAATGCTGGCAATTTAGCCATCCGGGTGAGCGTTTGTACGTTTATGCCCCAAAATATAACTTTAAATTCCATTTTCAAAACAAAAGCTTTTCTGCGGGCGGGCAATTTTTTGTAATCATGCAACCCTGCCGTATTTTTTTCGTACCAAAGAAAGTGCTGTGGCCCTGCTGCCGGCAGTACGTCCCATAACAACAATTCCAAAACCACTTTTAAGTATATGAGAAGATTACTCCCTATCTTTTTCCTGAGCCTGCTGATAGCAGTCAGCCTGCCTGCCCAGGACAATGCCGACCGCAATTCTTTTTCTGCCAAAGTCCTCTTTATTGACTACGGCCGTGCCAACGGCATAGACGGGCTGGAGCTGACTAACGGCCTGGAGCTGGCCTACATCCGCAACCTAACGCCCTGGCTCAACGTAGCCGTCCCGCTCAAAGTGGGCGTGATGGACGTAGAGGAAGACATCAACAACCGTACCTTCGGCAGCATAGACGGCGTATTGCAGTTCCAGTACCCGCGCGCTGATACCGCTTTGCTCACGCCCTATTTGATGGGAGGGGCCGGGATGAACTGGGAAACGGACGCCGAGAGCCATGTACAGATTCCCGTTGGTGCCGGGCTTAATATTCGCGTAGGCGGGCGCTCCTACGTCAACCTGCAGGGCGAATACCGCATTGCCCAGGCAGACAACCGCAATAACGTACAGATTGGCCTCGGCTACCTGCACCGCTTTGGCAAAATCGACGCAGACGGCGACGGCGTGGCCGATGCGCTCGACAAGTGCCCGGATATACCCGGCAGCCCGGAGACAGAAGGGTGCCCGGACCAGGATATGGACGGCATCGCGAATGCTGAGGATGACTGCCCCGCAGTAGCCGGCCCCAAACGCTTCGGCGGATGCCCGGACACCGACGAGGATGGGGTGCCGGACCCTAAAGACCTGTGCCCGGATGAAGCCGGGCTGGCAGCACTGGAAGGGTGCCCGGACAGTGATGGCGACGGCGTGGCAGACCGGCTCGATGAGTGCCCGGATGAGGCCGGGACACTGAAGACCAAAGGCTGCCTCGACACCGACGGCGATGGCATCCCCGACAAGGAGGATGACTGCCCCGCGACCGCCGGCACAGCACAGTACAATGGCTGCCCCTTCAGCGACCGCGACAGCGACAAGGTAGCCGACGAGGAGGACGAATGCCCGGATACGCCCGGCAACTTCGAGCTGAACGGATGCCCGGATAGCGATAACGACGGCGTAGCCGATAAGGATGATGCCTGCCCGGATGTAGCCGGTAAATTTGACGGTTGCCCGGATACCGACGGCGACGGGCTGAACGACGCGGAGGATGCCTGCCCGGACCGCGCCGGCACGGCAGAGAATAAGGGCTGTCCGGAGCTGAATAAAGAAGAGCAAGAAGTGCTCGACTTTGCGATGCGGGCCGTTCAGTTTGAGACCGGCAAGGCGCGCCTCAAGGATGAGTCCGAGGAAGTGCTG
>CAJXXJ010000756.1 GCA_913062745.1 uncultured Phaeodactylibacter sp. | reverse complement strand
GAGGGCGAGGTCAAAGCAGTAGATGACGTCAGTTTTAAGCTGTACCCGGGCGAAACGGTCGGTATCGTGGGCGAATCCGGCTCCGGAAAATCCGTAACTTCTCTTTCTCTAATGCGGCTCATCCCCTCCCCCGGCAAAATACTTGGCGGCGAAGTGCTCTACCGGCCGGCATCCGGCAGCGCAGTGGACTTGCAGCAGCTTGCGCGAAAGGAGATGCGGCGCTACCGCGGGCAGGAGCTGGCGATGATTTTCCAGGAGCCGATGTCTTCCCTCAACCCGGTATTCCGCTGCGGCAGTCAGGTCGCCGAAGCCATGCAGCGGCACCTTGGGCTTTCCGCCAAAGCGGCCCGGGAAAAAGTACTGCAGCTCTTCGATCAGGTACAGCTGCCACAGCCGGAACGCATCTACCGCGCTTATCCGCACCAACTCAGCGGCGGGCAAAAACAGCGTGTTATGATCGCTATGGCGATGAGCTGTCAGCCGGGCGTACTTATTGCAGATGAGCCGACTACTGCTCTTGACGTTACGGTGCAAAAAGCCATTCTCGAGCTGATGTCGGGGCTGAGGCAGGACTATGGGTCTTCCGTTATTTTCATCACCCACGACCTGGGCGTCATTGCCGAAATTGCGGACCGCGTGCTGGTCATGTTTAAAGGCAAAATTGTAGAGTCCGGCACCGTACTTGATATCTTTTCCAAGCCGCAACACCCCTACACCAAGAGCCTGCTCGCCTGCCGCCCGCCTCTGCAGCACCGGCTGCGGCGGCTGCCGGTGGTGAGCGACTTCATGGAGACGGAGGAAGGGCCGGGCGGCGTCATCCGCATCCGCGAAAAAGAGACTTCATTGCCACAGCTCATCCGTCAGGCGCGTATTCCGGCTATGGAGACCACGCGGCGGTTGCGGCAATTGCGGCAGAAGGCACCGCTGCTAGAGGTAGAGCAGCTCAGCACCTGGTTTCCGGCGCAGCGCAATTTCTGGGGGAAGCCATCTTCCTTTATCAAAGCGGTGGACGAGGTGTCTTTTTCCGTTTATCCGGGAGAGACGCTCGGGCTCGTCGGCGAGTCCGGCTGTGGCAAAACCACCCTCGGGCGCAGCCTGCTGGGGCTGGCCCCGGTACGCAGCGGCAAGGTGAGCTACAAAGGGCAGTCTTTGCTGGAGCTGGAAAACCACCAAATGCTGGACCTACGGCGGGAAATGCAGATCATCTTTCAGGACCCTTACGCCTCCCTCAACCCGCGCATGACCATTGGCAAAGCGATTATGGAGCCTATGCAGGTCCACCGGCTGTACCAATCAGACGAGGAGCGGCGCGAGCGGGCGCTGCAGCTGCTGCAGACCGTTAACCTGGAAGCCCGGCACTTCTACCGCTATCCGCACGAATTTTCCGGCGGGCAGCGCCAGCGGGTCGCGATCGCCCGGGCGCTGGCGCTCAACCCTAAGTTTATCATCTGCGACGAGTCGGTCTCGGCCCTTGATGTATCCGTACAGGCGCAGGTGCTCAATCTGCTGATCGAACTACGGGAAACCTACCGTTTCACTTATATCTTTATTTCCCACGACCTCTCGGTGGTGAAGTTTATGAGCGACCGGCTGATTGTGATGAACGATGGCAAAATTGTGGAAGAAGGCCCGGCGGACGAAGTCTATGCCAACCCGCAGGAAGCTTACACCCGCCGGCTGATTGAAGCCATCCCCAAGGGGCGGCTGCAGGATATCGAGCAGCGCCTGAAGCAGGATTAACACTTATTTAGTACTTTTTTAGGGCAGGGGAAGCAACTATTTGCCATTGGCAGCCGTCATTTGAATGACTGTTGTCGATTAAGCAGGCCTTTTGGTCGAAGGCAAGCGCTATTTCGGCAGAAAAACCCTATATTTGACGTGACCTAAATGTTAGGACGATGAAAAAATCCACCACCCGATCGTTGTTATTTGTCTTTTTACTGGCGGCGAGCATTGGCTCTTACGCTTTTTTGAATGTTGCCTCCTACGCACAGGATGTGGAAGCTCAGGAAGAGGAAAGCCTGCTTGAGCATGAAGATGCCACCTTGCTGCTCCCGGATGTAATGTTTATCAAAAAAGTCGTTGAAACGGGCAAGCGCCTGCTTCCGGCTTCCTAACCGCTTCCGCTAAAGACGAAAAAGGGCGGCTCCGTTCGGGAGCCGCCCTTTTTTTTGGCTTCATTCCAGGCTACCGCTTCTTGCGGCGTTTGCGTCGGCGCTGAATACCGCCCAGCTTTTTGCCTCCGCCGCCCTTCGGCACTGCGCCCGGCGCGCCCATGCCCATACCCGGCATCTTGCTCATCTTGTGCATCATCTTCCGCATCTGATCAAACTGCTTCAGGAAGCGGTTGACCTCCTCGATGCCCTGCCCGCAGCCTTTGGCAATCCGCCTTTTGCGGCTCACGTTCATCAGCTCCGGATTGGCGCGTTCCTGCGGCGTCATGGAAAAGATAATGGCTTCCACTTTGTTGAAGGCGCTGTCGTCGATGTCCAGGTTTTTGGTCATCTTGCTCATGCCCGGTATCATGCTCAGCAGGCTTTTGAGGTCGCCCATACGGCGAATCT
>CAJXXJ010000755.1 GCA_913062745.1 uncultured Phaeodactylibacter sp. | reverse complement strand
AAAAGTGTTGCGGTCCAGCATGTAGTAGGCCCGGTTTTCCAGCCCCTTAAACGATAGGTTAGGCCCATCGCCATTCCCTTCGCCGGTATGGTTGAAGACGACATCAAGGATTACCTCTATGCCAGCGCGGTGCAGCGCTTTAACCATATCCCGGAATTCATTGATAGCCCCAATGGGGTCATCCGTACTTGCGTACGCCATATGCGGCGCAAAAAAGGCAATGGGAGAATATCCCCAGTAATTGATGAGGTCAGGGTTGGGCACATCGTGGGGGTCAAACTGCTGTACGGGCAGCAGTTCGACGGAAGTGACGCCCAGTTCTTTGAGGTAGGGGATCTTTTCAATCAGCCCGCGGTAGGTACCTCGCAAATCTTCCGGCAGCCCGGAGCTTTCATCTTTTGTGAACCCGCGCACATGCAGCTCATAAATGACCGAGCGGGAGTAGGGGTGGTTAAGCGGTTTGTCGCCCTCCCAGTCATAGCCGCCATCTCCCACCACTACGCTTTTGATGGCGGTCGCTACGTTGTCGCCCGGGGCGCAGGCCGCAGCCCGGTCGTAGGTCTCGGTGACAACTGCCCTGGCATAGGGGTCTATCAGCAGTTTATTGCCATCGAAGCGATAGCCCATATCCGGCGCATAGGGGCCATAGACGCGCCAGCCGTAGAGCTGCCCTTCGGTGACCCCCTCCAGAAAGATGTGCCAGTAGTAAAATGTCTTATTGTTTTCCGGCGAAAGCCGAAATACCTGCCTGGGCTTGCTGTGGTCCTCCCGGTCAAAGAGCAGCAGCTCCACTGCTGAGGCATTTTTGGAAAACAGGCTGAAATTAGTGCCGTTTGGGTAAACCGTGGCTCCCAGCGGTGCACTGCGGCCGGATTGGGAGGTGATGCTGCTGCTCTTCATAAGTGCGGTTATGCGGATAGTGTATGCTCCTGTGCGGCCTGAAGAGCCTGCTGCACCAGCTCTTCGTCAGCCAGTTCGGGCAGGGTGACTTTCAGCTTGGGCTCTTGCTGCATAGTGCGGCGGATGGTATCCATCGCGCCGGTATTACGTGCCCAGCTGCGGCGGGCAATACCGTTGTTGACGTCCCAAAACAGCATGCTCTGCAACCGCCGCTCGGAGGCAGGCGTCCCGTCGATAACCATGCCGAAGCCTCCGTTCATCACTTCCCCCCAGCCGACGCCACCGCCGTTGTGGAGGGAAATCCAGGTAGCGCCGCGGAAGGCATCGCCAATTACGTTTTGCACCGCCATATCGGCTGTAAATTTAGAGCCATCGTAGATGTTGGCTGTTTCCCGGTAAGGAGAGTCGGTGCCGCTTACATCATGATGGTCTCTGCCGAGCACCACGGGCCCTTTCAGCCGACCTTGAGCAATTGCATCATTGAAGGCCTGCGCGATGCGGATGCGCCCTTCTGAGTCGGCATACAGGATGCGGGACTTGGAGCCTACGATAGGGAGGTTCTGCTCGGCGTTTTCAATCCAGTTGAGATTGTCCTGCAGCTGAGGGCGAATGTCATCGGGAGCTTCTGCCAGCATTTGGCGCAGCACTTCGGCTGCAATCTTGTCGGTAGTTTCCAAATCTGCCAAATCGCCTGAGCAGCAGACCCAGCGGAAGGGGCCAAAACCGTAGTCGAAACACATCGGGCCCATGATATCCTCCACGTACGAAGGGTAGCGGAACGTTTTTTCTTCCTTGTTCGCCCAGATATCCGCGCCGGACTTGCCGGCTTCTTTCAGGAAAGCGTTGCCGTAATCCCAGAAATACATACCGCGCTCGCACATGGTGTTGATAGCCTTCACGTGCCGGCACAGGGTAGCCCGTACTTCGCTCATAAAGCGCACCTCGTCTTTGGCCAGCAGCTCTTTGGCCTCTTCGAAGGTGTAGCCCTGCGGGGCATACCCAAGCCCTTCGATATTGTGCAGAGAGGTCTGATCAGACCCCAGCTCAACCGTAATGCCATCCGCTGCCAGCTTTTCCCAAAGGTCTACCACATTGCCCTGATACACCAGCGCCACTGCTTCTTCTTTACGCCGGGCTTCCTGCATGCGCAGAATAAGCGCGTCCAGGTCGATATATACATTTTCCTTTTGGATGTATCCGTCCGTCAGGCGCTGCTGCACTGCATCCGGGTCAATTTCTGCTACTATGCCTACTGCGCCGGTCACCACAGCGGCGATGGTTTGCGCCCCCGACATGCCGCCCAGGCCAGAGGTGAGGAATACTTTACCGCGTAAATCGTCCTGGCCCAGGCCCATTTTGCGGCCGGCATTGAGCAGCGTAATCGTCGTGCCGTGTACGATACCCTGCGGGCCAATGTACATAAAGGAGCCTGCGGTCATCTGCCCGTAGGAAGTGACGCCCAGGGCGTTGTACTTATTCCAGTCTTCTTTTTTGGAATAGTTGGGGATCATCATGCCGTTGGTCACCACTACCCGCGGCGCTTCCGGGCTTGAGGGGAACAGGCCCAGCGGGTGGCCGGAGTACAGCACCAGCGTCTGTTCGTCCGTCATCTCTGCCAGATACTTCATGCACAGGCGGTACTGCGCCCAGTTTTGAAAAACAGCGCCAT
>CAJXXJ010000754.1 GCA_913062745.1 uncultured Phaeodactylibacter sp. | reverse complement strand
CGCTCCTCCGCTGCTGAGCAAAGCGCAAAACACAAGCAGCAGCAGGAGCAGCAGCAGCAGCGGCAGCAGCAGCGGCAACCACAGACAGCTGCTGGTGGGCGCGAGGGCGCACAGGCAGCGAGCACCCGCCCCAGCGCCCAGCCGCGCCATGGTGGACGTGATGATGAGGGCCAGTCGCAGTCGGCCCACACAAAGCGGCTTGCCACCCGACATTATCGACCGGTTTCTGGCGCACAACGAGGAGGCGATCAAAAGCATAGAGCAACTACCCGACGAGGGGCTTGAGCACTACATACTCACTTCCCCGGCCTCTGCCCTGCTCACATTACGGCTTGACCAGGCCGTGGAAATCATCGCTCAGCACGAGCGCCGGCACTTGCTGCAGGCCATCCGGGTGATGGAGTCGGAGGATTTTCCAAAGCCTTAAGGTACACATTCGCTTACGCGAAAACACAGACCTCTAGCCCGGCACATGCAGCACCTTCATCACCATCACAGTGGTCTGTTCCTTAGTAAAGGCTTGCTTGATGGCCGCCTGCACGCTCGGCATGACGGTGTCAAACTCCCCGAAAACCTGGGTGCTCATGTCGTTGACTTCGACGCGCAGCCCCTCTTGCCCTTTGAGCCGGCTGATGAAGTCGAGTATGGGCTGCTCGTAGTCGGGCCGGAAGGGGTACATGGAGATTTCTATGGCGATTTGCATGGTGGGTGTTTTAGCGTTAATGTAGGGTATTTTGGGTATTTCTCTTAATTTTGGACAAATTCAGAATTATGAAAGCGCTGACTAAGGCCACTACGCTGGATGATGTTTACCAGGCTTTTCGGGGGGAACCGCTAAGCATGGCTGATATGTCGGTTTTTTATCAGCCCACAAGACTTGCACGTGGGGCTAGAGATCCCAGACAGCGCATCGCGCGTTTGCTGAGGAGGCTGCCGGATTCTTACGAGCATTTTCTGTTTGTTGGCTATAAAGGTTGTGGCAAAAGCACCGAGCTTAACCATTTGCAGATGGACATCTCTGATCAGTTTTTGGTGCTCACCTTTTCCGTGCAGAAAGAGCTCGACCCGGTTCACCTCAACTACATCGAGCTATTTATCGTCACCATGGAGAAGCTTTTTGCGGCGGCCGAAGAGCATCAGATGCGGGTTCGAGAAGAATTCTTTGAAAGCATTCAGGCCTGGATGGGGACAGCTGAAATTGTGGAGATCAGAGAAAAGTACAATATTTCCGCAGAAGCGGAAGCAGGTGCTGAGGGGAATATAGGCATTCCTTACTTGAAAAGTTTTTTTGCCAAATTCAAGGCCACGGCTAAGAGCAGCATGCAGCTCAAGGAAACCCTAAAGCGCAATATCGAACCCAAGTTGTCTGAGCTGATCGCCCACTGCAACAACCTTATTCGGGAAGTCGGCTTTCAGTTAGATACCATTGGTAAGACTGGCCTGGTGATTATCATTGAAGACCTGGATAAAGTCCCGTTAGACCGGGCGAAAAATCTGTTTTTCAACTATGCTAATCAGCTGACCCAACTGCAAACGAATGTGATTTTCACTTTTCCCATTCCGTTATACTACCATGTACGCTTTAACGACATCAAGCCGTATTTTTCGGAGCCCTATGAACTTCCCATGATCAAGATTAAAAACCGCGATGGCTCGGAAAACGAGGCAGGGGTTAAGGTTATGGAGGATATCGTGGTGGCACGTATGGCAACAGAGCGTTTGTTCAGTGAGCCTGGTTTGCTGAAACAGCTCATTGCCAAGAGCGGAGGCTGTATCCGGGATTTGTTCATTATGATTCAGGAGGCCGCTGAAAACGCCCTGGACTTGGAGCGGGAACAAATTGAAGCGGAAGACGTCGCGCGGGCTGTGCAGCGCTTGAAAAGTGAATACGATAACAATATCGCGGATAATGTAGTAGAAGGCGAGAAATTCACAGCGGAGCAGTATTATAAGGCGCTAGTCGACCTCTACCATAGTAATTCCAAAAAGGTAGACAATACGCAGGAAGTCATGCATTTACGGCAGAATCTGTGCATCTTGGGCTACAACGGCGAGGGCTGGACGGATGTCCACCCCGTGGTAGTGGATATTTTGAAAGAAAGAGGGCATATCCGAGATGAGTGAGCTGACCAAACAAAATATAGCCGATTACTATAGCCTGATCAACGGCCTGGCCCGTTTTCTAAGCCGGGAAGATGAGCACGGTTACGTTTTTGCTTGTGCCGACTACCAGCCTTTGGAGCAGGAAATCATCGCCAAACTGGAAGGACAGCTTCTTGCTAAAGGCAGACACCTCCTTGCTCTGCGCCTGCAAAAAGACCCAGACCGCTCCGTCCGCGCCCAAATCGAGGCAGCCATAGCCGAAGTACAGCCGGATGCTCTGTTGGTTCACGGCCTGGACGATCTACTCTCGCGAGAGGTCACCACCGGAGCATTGACTGCAGAAGGAGCGAGAGTGATTGATATGCTCAACTACTCCCGCGAAGCTCTCAACGAGCTCGGCCTCCCTATCGTCTTCTGGCTCAGCCGCCGCAACCTCACGCTGCTCGGCAACCGCGCCGCCGACTTATTCGCACAGCGCCGCCGCTCCGTCT
>CAJXXJ010000753.1 GCA_913062745.1 uncultured Phaeodactylibacter sp. | reverse complement strand
CAGGAACACCAGGGACGGTTTACCATCCAATAAGCCCTTAGCCCCCCGTCGGCGCGCGACGGGGTGGCCTGCCTTCCCGTAGGCGGTGAACAAAATGCCCTTAGCTGCCCTACCTTTGCAGGACTTTTAAAATTTAAGGGCGTTTCGCCCTGGCTAAAAACGGATATGCCCCCCTGCCCTATGCGGCAGTGCGGGGCCAAAAGCGTAGGTAGCAATGCAGAAAGAATGCCCCGCGGTGCTGCGGGATTACCTCCAGGAAGACCGCCTGCAGGCCATCGGGAAATACCTGGGGCCCGAGACGATCCAACACCTTCAGGCCAAAGGCCTTTCCGGTTCCTTTACGGCCCTGCTCATGGCCGCCACCCTGGAAGCCAGTGAGCGTACGCAACTGATCGTGGCCAATGACAAAGAAGAGGCGGCTTACCTGCAAAATAACCTCGACAACCTGCTTACGGGAAAAGCCGTACGCTTCTTCCCGGATTCTTTCAAGCGCCCGATGCACTTCGAGGCGCTGAACAACACTAACGTACTACAGCGTACCGAGACCATCAACCGCATCGTCAATACTTCGGCTTCCGGCGAGGTGGTGGTGACTTACCCGGAGGCGCTATTTGAGCAGGTGGTAGCGCCCGAGGTGCTGAACGAACGCCGGATTGACATCAAAAAGGGAGAAGAGCTCGATGTGGACTTCCTCATAGAAGTGCTGGTGGAGTACGGCTTCAACCGCGAGGATTTTGTGTACGAACCCGGGCAGTTCTCCATCCGGGGAGGGATCGTCGACATCTTCTCCTTCGGCAACGAATACCCCTACCGCATTGAGCTGTTTGACGAAGAAGTGGAAAGCATCCGTACTTTTGACCCTACCTCGCAGCTGTCTGTGCAGAATATTGCTGCAGTTACCATCATCCCTAACATTAATACGCGCTTTTCTCAGGAGCAGAAGGTGTCTATGCTCCGCATTCTGCCGCCCGGCACGGCAGTGTGGGTGAAAGACTTTCAGGTTTTGCTCGACAAACTGACGCAGTGCTTTGACAAGGCGGAAGAATTTGCGCGCGGGCTGGAGCTGCTTGAAGAGGAGCAGCTGAAAGAAATCTTCCGGGACCGGGCATTTATCCGGCCCAATGAGATCATAGAAGATGTGGAGGCCTTCCACATCCTGGGCATGGCAGAAAGCGCGCAGCCTATCGACTTTGAGGAGCGGGTTGTTTATGCCACCCGCCCGCAGCCGAGCTTCAACAAAAACTTCAAGCTGCTGATCGAGAACCTGAACGAAAACAGCGAAGCCAGCTTCACCAACTATCTGTTTGCGGAAAACCCCAAGCAGATCGAGCGTTTCCACGCTATTTTTGACGACCTGGAGGCAAAGGTGGATTTCCACCCTATTCCCAAGTCGATTGATCAGGGCTTCATTGACCTGGATTTGAAGATTGCCTGCTACACCGACCACCAGATTTTCCAGCGTTTCCACCGTTATAAGCTCCGCAAGGGTTTCACCCGCGATCAGGCGATGAACCTGCGTATGCTGCGCGAGCTGCAGCCGGGAGACTTTGTGACGCACATCGACCACGGGGTCGGCAAGTACTCGGGCCTGCAAAAAATCGACATCAACGGGCATGTGCAGGAATCCGTGCGGCTGATTTACAAAAACAACGACATCTTATATGTAAGCATCAACTCGCTGCATAAAATCTCCAAATACGTCGGGAAGGAAGGCACTGCCCCAAAGGTGGACAAGCTGGGCTCTGAAGCCTGGAAAAACCTCAAACGGCGTACCAAGAAAAAAGTCAAGGATATCGCGAGCGAGCTCATCAAGCTGTATGCTAAACGGAAGGCTTCTGATGGTTTTGCGTTCCCGCAGGACGGCTACCTGCAGAATGAGCTGGAAGCTTCCTTTATCTACGAGGATACGCCCGATCAGCTCAAGGCGACGAATGACATGAAGGACGATATGACCAAGGCCCACCCTATGGACCGCCTGATTTGCGGCGATGTGGGTTTTGGCAAAACGGAAGTGGCCATTCGCGGGGCGTTCAAAGCCGTCATTGGCGGCAAACAGGTTGCCGTGCTTGTGCCTACCACTATTCTGGCATTGCAGCACTACCGTACTTTTAAGGACAGACTGGGCGAATTTGGCGTAAGCGTGGATTACGTCAACCGCTTCCGGACGACGAAGGAGAAAAACGCCATCTTCAAGCAGCTGGAAGCCGGAGAGCTCGACATCGTCATTGGCACCCACGCGCTGCTCAACAAGAAGGTGAAATTTAAAGACCTCGGCTTGCTGATCATTGACGAAGAGCAGAAATTCGGAGTGGCTGCCAAGGAGAAGCTCCGCAACCTAAAGGTAAATGTAGACACCCTCACGCTGACCGCTACGCCCATCCCCCGTACGCTGCAGTTTTCGCTGATGGCAGCGAGGGATTTGTCGATCATCCGCACGCCGCCGCCCAACCGGCAGCCCATACATACGGAGGTCCGCATTTTCAGTGAGGAAGTCGTCAAGGAAGCGATCTATTACGAAGTCAACCGCGGCGGGCAGGTTTTCTTTGTGCACAACCGGGTAAAGACGCTGCCGGATATCGCGGCTATGGTGCAGCG
>CAJXXJ010000752.1 GCA_913062745.1 uncultured Phaeodactylibacter sp. | reverse complement strand
GTATGATATCGAGGATATCCTCAATATTCCGGTCAAGCACTGTTTCGTCCAGTTGGCCATCCTCCACGGCTTGCAGTATGGCTTCGTACTGCTCAGGCGTGCCCGGCATCAGCAGGTTATTGCCGGCCTGCATCTGTGCAACAGGGTCCTGCCCGCCGTACCAGTCGGTCATGACAAAGCCCTCGAAGCCCCAGTCGCCCCGCAGGACTTCCCGCAGCAGGTCTTCCCGCTGTGAAGTATAGGTGCCGTTGATCTTGTTATAGGAGCTCATCACCGTCCAGGGCTGTGCTTCCCGCACCGCAATTTCGAACCCTCGCAGGTAAATTTCCCGCAGCGCGCGTGGCTGTACTTTGACGTTCATGCCAAAGCGGTTTGTTTCGTGGTTGTTGGCCGCAAAGTGCTTGACGGAAGTGCCGATGCCGCTGGACTGTACGCCCCGGATCATCGCCGCGGCCATTTTGCCCGTAAGGAGCGGGTCTTCGGAGTAGTATTCAAAATTGCGGCCGCCCAGTGCGTTGCGCTGTATATTCATGCCGGGCGCGAGAATAAGGTCTACGCCGTAGGCCTTAGCTTCCTGCCCCATCGCTTTGCCTACCTGCTGCAGCAGGGCTTCATCCCAGGTAGCAGCCTGCAGGGAAGCAATGGGGAAGGCGGTGGCGTAATACGTTTTGTTGCTGCCTGGCCGCTGTGGGGCTATGCGCAGGCCGGCGGGCCCATCCGCAAGCACCAGGCTTGGAATGCCGAGGCGGGGTATAGCGGCTGTTTCTCCGGCAGCACCAAGCACCCGCACATCTGTGTCAGGCGCTTTCCTGCCCTGCAGGATTTCCATCAGCTCCGACAGCGACACGCCGGTGCCTACCAGCAGCCGGGCTTTTTCTTCGGTGGTCATAGCAGCAATGACTTCCTCATTGGTGTGGGTAGATAGCTGAGGGGCGGATTGGGCAGCAATCCATGCCGGGAAAGCCAGCAGTACCATTGCCAGGGGTAGAAGCTTCATAGGTCTTGTTTTGGGTTGAATTTAAGGAAAAGGGCGGTTTTCGGGGCAATAGACGCCGTTTTTAGCAAGGGCCTGCCTGCAGTGCCTGTGCACAAGGTCAGCTGGAGCGTTAAAAACCACCCTGTACAAAGCCGAAGCGGTATCCTGGTTTCGTATTTGTGGATACGGAAGCGGCAGCCGCATTAAGGCCTGCGTAACTGATTAAGTCCTGAAATATAAACCCGAACGCATGGCAGCAGCATAGGCCTTATCATTGCAGCATCACTAAAACGATGCACTTATGATACGGCCCCGCACAAAACGTTTATCCCGCCGGCTGCTGCCCTTCGGCCTTATCTGGATGCTTTCCGGATGGGTGTTCCTGCTGGTAGAGTACGCTGCTACTGCCGGCTTTGACCAACTGCCCGCCACGGCTATACAGATGGACGGGCGTATTTTTATTGTCTCCAGCCTGGCAGTGTTCAGCGCGGGGGTATTGACCGGTTGGATAGAGCTGAAGTACCTGGACCGCTGGTTTGGCGGGCAGCGCTTTGTACGGCGTATGTTATACAAACTGCTGGTCTATACGCTCATCTTTATGGTGCTCATTTTGCTGACCTTCCCGCTGGCTGCCAGCCTGGAGCTCGACACCAGCCCGACGGATCCCCGCGTATGGCAGAAATATCTGGATTACTTTACGAGCCTGACGCACCTCAGCACCGGGCTGCAGCTGGGCGTGGGGCTGATGCTTTCGCTCTTTTATTCGGAAATCAGCGACTTCATGGGGCCTAATGTGCTGCTCAGCTTTTTTACCGGCAGGTACCATCAGCCGGTGGAAGAGAGCCGTATCTTCATGTTCGTGGATATGAAATCGTCAACGGCTATAGCCGAGCGGCTGGGCCACAGGGCCTATTTTCAGTTGCTGCAGGCGTACTACCGCTCATTTTCGGAAGCCATCATCAACCACGCGGGGGAGATATACCAGTATGTGGGCGATGAAATTATTCTCTCCTGGCCATACCGCCCCGGGCAGCCGGACGCACGGCCGGTAGACTGCTTCCTGGAGATGCGGGATAGTTTGCGGCAGCAGGATGCCTGGTTTAGACGGCACTTTGGGCTTGCTCCTACCTTTAAAGCAGGGATTCACCTGGGCCAGGTCACTACAGGTGAAATAGGAAGTATCAAAAAGGAAATCCTATTCTCGGGTGATGTCTTGAATGCTACTGCCCGGATTCAGGGGCTGTGCAATACTTACGGAGTGGACCTGTTGCTTTCGGCAGATATGTGCGCTCAGCTTACTGGCCGGTACAGGGAGCAGCTCTCGCTGATTGGCGAGGCGGAACTGCGGGGCAGGAGTACGGGGATGAAGCTGTATACACTGAACAGAGGCCAGCATGCTCATTTGGTTTTTGGTCAAAAAGGGAGGGCGCAAGGCGGGGAAAGCTGTCTTGCTTGCGTTGCTGAGAACTAAAGCCGGGGAAAGGTGTTCGCACAAAAGATAAGCCCGCATTCCGGCGAAAGCCGTCACCAGCTCACCCACAGCTTGATAAAGGCAACCATATCTTGCTGAAACACCCAGAAGTCAGCCTCTACCCACCAGCACCAGATGAAAGTGATGGCCAGG
>CAJXXJ010000751.1 GCA_913062745.1 uncultured Phaeodactylibacter sp. | reverse complement strand
CCTCAACCTGCTCCCCTGTTTTAGCGCTGGTGAAAAAATGAGGCTGGTACTGCCGTTTGAATACCAGTAAGTCATCAGCAGAGACCAGGTCTTTTTTATTGCCTACCACTCTGATCAGGCAGCCGGGCAAGACCTGCTGGATAAACGCCAGGTCATTCCTCATATTCTCTGCCGTCTGCGGCCGGCTCAGGTCAAATACGTAGATGACGGCGCTGGCCCCCAGAAAGTAGGTGCGCGGCACTTTTTCCTGGGCGACTTCACCGGCGATGTCCCAGAGGATGAGGGAGACGGTGTCGCCGTGGGCTTCCACTTCCCGTTTGTCCACCTTCACGCCGATGGTAGTGAGGTAGCGGTTGCTGAAGGTATTGCTGATAAAACGGTGGAACAGCGAGGTCTTTCCCACCGCAAAGCTTCCGGTGATCAATACTTTTCTGCTAATCATGGCTCGGGGTTTTTCATAAAATAATTTTGCAGCGCTTTGCCAATATGCGCGTGCAGGATGGCATCCTTTGTGCCGATGCGCCGGGAGAGCTCCCGGTCGGCAAACTCGAGGATCCGGTCGGTCAGCTCCTCTTGTTCTTTAGCCGTTAGCGTGCCTTGTATAGCCAGAGCCACATAGTAGGTGCTGAAGTCGTGGATCAGGATTTGATAGCCTGCGTAAGTGATGGTTTCGAGTTGGGTGTCCCCCCGTTGAAAGGCGTCGACTGCAAAGGACTTAATCGCCGTGAGCATGCCGGCGATCAGTTCTTTATCCACCATGCTTTGGCTGGAAGCGCTGCCCATCAGCAGCCCGGAGTGCTGTTCGATGACGTAGGCCTCCTGCACCCGGCTTTGAGATGCCAGGCTGATGATACGGTCGCTTTCCCGCACGCCGGTCAGCCGTTCGCGCAGGCGGCCGAAGAAGCTGCGCCTGACCTGTTGCTCCACGCTTTCGCGCAGCTCCTGCAGCTGCTGAGCGATGTACTTGCGGATCATCTTGCCCATCATAGGGTAGAGCAGGTCGAGCAGCTGCCCCTGCGACTGCTGCAGCTTGCGCTCTACCAGCCGGTCTACCGCGAGCTGATAGGTTTTGGGAAAGTGGCGTTCAAACTTTTCCAGCTCTTCCTCAATGATGGGCATGACGCGCTCGGCCAGCGGCTCTTTCTTTTCCAGTATGGTGTCGAGCCGCTCAATTTGCTGCTTCTCTTCGTGGAAAAGGATACGCCGCAGGAGTTCCAGCTTTTCCTGCTCCTCTTTGTTGGGTGGTTGGGTATTGACAGACACGGCGGCAGCTTAGGAGGTGGAACTAATCTGTTTGCCCAGTTCGCTAAGCATCTCGCCGAGCCGCACGCGGTCGTTCCGGCTGACGGTATTGATGCGTTCTTCCAGTTCTCCGGACTTGCTGCCCAGCTGCTGGCTCAGGGCTTCAAGCCGCGCTTCGGTATCTTTGCGGAGTTGCTGCAGGGCTGCTTCCTGCCGGGCCTGCAGTTCGTCAATACGGTTGTTGATTCGTTCCTCGGCTGCGTTGAGGCGCTCGTTGAGCTGTTGAAAGCGGGAGTCGTACTCCGTCATCTGTTCACCCATCAGGATGTCGCGGATCGTACTGATTTCTCCCAAGCTAGGTTTAGTCATGTCTGGCATGGCATACTGATTTAGGTTGTCTGCTGGGGGCCAGCGCCAGTTGGCGGCTGGTAGTTCCTTGTTTTGTGTTTGTGGCTTGCCTGGGATTGAGCGTGCCTTTAAAAAAATGCAAAGGCATCAATAATAGCGACAATATACAGTTCTGTGGCAAAAACAGGATAAATTAGCTCCAACTTTAAAAAAGCGGATACAATTTTAAAGCTTATGGCGCTAAAAATACACCTTGCTGCCAATACGGAACGCGCCCGCTACGCATTGCAGTTGCTGTTTGAGGTGGTGCAGCAAATTCCGTACCAGCTTCACCCGCAGGCAATGGGGGCGGATGTGGTGTACAGTGCTTCTGCGCCGGATGTGGAGGCGGCGTGGTTACCTGCTTCGGGCCTGTTGTCTCAGGAGGGTATACGGCCGCAGCCTACAGAGGTTTCAGACTGGGAGGGGCTTCCCGCTTTCTTCCCCTGCCCGCAGGCAACTCCGGCCGCCTGCCTGCCCTACGATTTGCCGGCCATGGTGTTCTATCTGGTGAGCCGATACGAGGAGTACCTGCCGTTTGCGGGAGATCAGCACGGCCGGTTTCGGGCTACTGAAAGCCTGGCTTTTCGGGCTGGTTTTCTGCGCCGCCCACTGGTGCACGAGTGGGGCATCTGGCTGGGGGAACGGCTGCGCGGCCAGTTCCCGGGTTTGCCGGTACAACGCCCCGCCTACAGGTTCCGCCCTTCCTACGATATTGACATGGCCTGGGCCTATCGCTACCGGCCCGGCTGGCTGCAACTGGCCGGCGCGGGCCGCGACCTGCTGAAGAACCGTCCGGCTTTTCAGCAGCGGCTGCGGGTATGGAGAAAGCAGGAGGAGGACCCTTTCGATACCTTCGCTTACCTGGACCGGCAGCACGAGCACTTCGGGCTGAACCCGCTCTACTTTTTCCTGCTCGGCCGCTATGGTGCTTATGACAAGAACACAGACCCCCGGAAACCGGCACTGCAG
>CAJXXJ010000750.1 GCA_913062745.1 uncultured Phaeodactylibacter sp. | reverse complement strand
AGTGTCGGTATAGCAGACGGCTTCTACCACAGCCCGATAAGTAGTGGTTTCCAGCGGGCTGGCCACCGGGTTAAAGCAGTTGGTGCAGGAAAGGGTGCTGGTGTCTCCAAGCCAAGTGATTTCGTCTACAGACGCCTCTACCTGCAGCTGAACGGACTGGCCGGAGCAAATAGCGGTATCGTTAGTCACCAAAATGGGCGGGATGGGAGCCAGTATAGCCGGGTCAGTAGGGGACCAGTCTACAGAAATGGAACCGCTGAGAATGTCGCCGCCCCAGTCGTTAATAAGCACTACGTATACCTCTCCCTGCTGCGCGTCGATAGTCGTTACAAAGTCATCGTTGAGTTCCGGCGCTTCTGATTCGCAGTCGTAGACATCTGTTACAGGCAGGCCGTTCACCGGGTTGATGCTGACCAGTCCGGTAGGGTCGGCGCCGCCTGCGTAGGAGGAGCGGATGGGCTGAGTAGTTTCGATCAGTTCGATGGCGGCTTCCTGATCGTTACAGACCAGATCTTTATCCAGCGGGCCCCAGACGTTAAAGTCGATATCGGAGGCCTCCTCGGGTACAGCGGCCTGCACGATAAACCCAAAGGGGCCGTCTTGCTGTGCCTCTATGGTGAACCAGTAAAAACCAGTCTGTCCGACCCCTCCCCAGCAGCCGTTGTTGACGTCGTTCATAATCTGTACATCCTCGAAACCCGGGCTGAAGTTGAAAATGGAAGGCAGCCCGTCGAGGCCGATGCAGCCATTAAGCGGGTTGCAGAGGGCATTGGCCAGGGAAGGCGTCAGGGAACAGTCGGAGGGAGTAATGGACATTCCGAAGTCGGTACAGCCTGTGCCGTTGGCCACCACGATGAAGTAGGTGCCTGCTTCCGGAAACTCCAGGCCATTGATAATGCCGGTTGGCCCAAAGCCCAGGCAGTTGGCGGCCGGGTCATTAGCGGGGGCATCAAGTACGATGAGGCCAGTACCCTGATCTTCCCCGGTCAGCTCTATTGTAACACACTGCGACGGGTCGGTTACTTCGTAGGCAAAGATAAGCTCTTCACCATTGAGGAAGTCAGACTCCGTGATGCACGGCGACTCCGTGAATGTGGCCGCCTGCTCGCAGGTAGTAAACCCGTTTTCTTCGAAGGGCAAACCGCTGATGAGCGTGGGGTTGTCAAAGGTGGAGCCGGAGCAGGGCAGGCTGCTGCAATTCCAGCTGAGCTCAAAGCCGGGCTGGTTGACGGAGCCGTCTGAGTCCAGCAGTATCGTAACCGCCGTTGCGCTCGTTTGTATCTGAATAGGGCCGTTGCTGCTGCCGGTAAAGGAAGCGATAAGCGGGCCTGAGAGGTCAGTACCTTCGTAAAAATTCAGGAAATCGAAGTTGTTTTCTAACTGGAAGTCGGCCAGGGTGATTTCCAGGCATTGAAAGCTGGTGCCCGGTGCTATGGTGAAGGTAATCGCCTCGTTGCTTCCGTAGTCTCCATCCGGCCCGCCGGAATCGTACAAAGTACCAAAGCAGGCTGTGGTGGCATCCTCATCACCCATGTTAATATCCGGGATGAACTCCTCCACGCAGAGCCGGAAGTCGCCGGCATTGGGCGCAGCCGAGGCGGTATAATCGTTGATGCGTATAAAGTAAGTGGTGTTTGGCGAAAGCCCTACCGCATCAAGGGAGACTGTGGTGCTGCCTGCAGCTCCGGAGGTGCAAAGCCCGAGGTAGGCCAGGTTGTCGAAAGCGCAGGCACCCCGGTAGAGGGCAATTTGCGGATTCTGAATAGAGCCGTTGGTGCCGTCGTCTGCTCCCAGCAGGCTGATGGTAACATCTGTAATGTCTGCCGGAAGCGAGAAGGAGAACCAAACATCGCGGTTAACAGACCCGCCGTTGAAGCAGTCGGGTATATTGCTAAAGCCAATATCGGAGGCGGTTGCGCCCACGTTGGTGTAGATATTGTCCGGGCAAGCTTCCGGCAGGACGCCTAAATCGATGATGCCTGCGCAGTCGTCGTTAACGGGTTGCGCCCAGGCAGTAGACAGAGAAAGCAGCAGGAACGCAATCAGTAAAGGTATTCTCATGGTTTGCCAGTTGTTGGTTTTTTATGCAGCTACAGCGGCGAGGGCTGATCTGCTCTGAACTGGCTAATTTAAATAATTTATCCTTCACGAGCTTACGCAAAACGGGAAAGTGCAGCGTATGCCTGACAAATCAGAGCTTGTCGCTCATAAAATCAGCGATATAACGGATGAGGTCGGGGTTTTTCATGAGCCGGAAGTGGCCGTAGCCCCGGGTGACGAGCATGCTGGCATTATCCCAGGCCTCGAAGATGGCTTTGCCTTCTGAAAAGTCAACCACGGCATCCTGTTCGTCGTGTACAATCAGGGCCTGCCTGACCTGCTGTTGCAAATCAGCGCGGCTCGTATCCGCCTGGTGTACCGGAAATTTCACCTTTTGTTCTACGTACTGAATGAAGCGGCGCACAGCAGGTGGAGGTACATGTAGCGTATTGGCGGCATCGCGCAGTACGCCTTCCATGCAGTTGGGCACGTTGATGAGTACCAGCTTTTCGACCTGAATATCGTGGTCTGCCCTGGAAAGCGCAAAGGCGGTGGATGCTCCTCC
>CAJXXJ010000749.1 GCA_913062745.1 uncultured Phaeodactylibacter sp. | reverse complement strand
CCCTTGCCCCCGTAGGTATCCACGATGATCTTACGGCCCGTCAGGCCCGCATCGCCGTGCGGCCCGCCGATCACAAACTTACCGGTCGGGTTGATGTGGTACTTGATATTGTCGTCAAACAGGCTGTGCAGTTCAGGCTTCAGCTGCTCCTTCACGCGCGGGATGACGATATTAATGATGTCGCCGCGGATTTTCGCCAGCATGCGGTCATCCTTGTCAAAATCATCGTGCTGCGTAGACACCACGATGGTATCAATGCGCTGCGGCACATTATCATCAGAGTATTCGATGGTCACCTGCGCTTTAGAGTCCGGGCGCAGGTACGTCATCAGATCACCCGTTTTGCGGATGCGTGCCAGCTCCTGCAGGATTTTGTGCGAAAGCGCCAGTGCCAGCGGCATATAGCTGTCCGTCTCGTCCGTTGCATAGCCGAACATCATGCCCTGATCGCCGGCCCCCTGCTCCTCCGGAGACTCGCGCTCCACGCCCTGATTGATATCCGGAGACTGCTCATGTATAGCCGAGAGTACCCCGCAGGAATGCGCCTCAAACATGTACTCCGACTTGGTGTAGCCAATGCGGTTGATCACGTCGCGGGCGATTTGCTGCACATCCAGGTAGGTGTCAGACTTGACCTCGCCGGCCAGTACGACTTGCCCGGTAGTTACCAGCGTCTCACAGGCCACTTTGGAAGAAGGGTCGAATGCCAGGAAGTGGTCGACCAGTGCATCGCTGATCTGATCAGCGATTTTATCGGGATGTCCTTCGGAAACGGATTCAGAAGTGAATAAGTAAGGCATAAACTTTAGGTAGTTTTTTTGTATTAGCGCCCATTGGCTTCGGTAATCGGGCAAAACGCTGCAAAAATAGGAATTGTTAGCAAAGAAGTGGCATATCTGCTGCAAGATGCAGCCTACTTGATTTCGCAGTGGAACATTTCCTTCACCTCCGTACGCGTATGCAGGTAGCCCTCCAGGCGGTCGCCAATCTGTACCGGGCCCACCCCCGCCGGCGTGCCGATGTAGATGAGGTCGCCCATCTGCAGCTTGAAATACTGCGAGAGGTACACAATCAGCTGGTCGAAGCCAAAGAGCATATCCTTGGTATTGCCATGCTGCACCGTCTCCCCGTTTTTGCGCAGCCCAAACTCAATGGCCGCCGCATTGCACTGCTCCAACGGCACAAAATCACTAATCACCGCCGAGCCGTCAAAGCCCTTAGCAATCTCCCACGGGTGCCCCTTGTCCTTGCAGCGCTGCTGTATATCCCGCGCCGTGAAGTCAATGCCCAGGCCCACCTCCGGGTAGTAGTCCGCCGCAAATTCCGGCTGCACGTGCCGCCCGTTTTTCCCGATCTTCAGCACCAGCTCCACCTCGTAGTGCAGATCCTTGGTAAATTCCGGGTAGTACAGCGGTTTGTTGTTCACCAGCAGCGCCGAGGGCGGCTTCATAAAGACCACCGGCTCTTCCGGCACCGGGTTATTCAGTTCTTTCGCATGATCGGCATAGTTCCGGCCGATACAGATGATTTTCATACTGCCTGTAATTTTGGGCTAAGATAGGGCAATATTGTTTTTTCAAAAGGATTTTTGGGCGTGCCCCTCCGCCGCTGTGGGGGTAGCCCGGCGGGCTCCGGGTCGCTACGCTCCGGGTTCGCTGTTCGCTCAGCCCCGCCCGCCGGCGGGGCCAGGCCCTGCGCATCGCTCACGCAAAAAATTGCTCTGCCCTAATGTGAAAAACGTCGTTTTAAACAGGCACCCTAGCCCATGCCTAAGCAGAGCAGCATGCCGTGTATGTCTTTTTACATTTTACATTCCGCATTTTACATTTTGCGGTTTTTCCGCCCAAGCATAAGCAGAGAAGCATGCCATGTATGTCCTTTTACCCACCTTCGCCTCCAGGCTTCGGCGGGCGAAGCCTTTTGCGGTTTTTAGTCCATTCATAAGCTAGGGGGGGCTGCCGCCCGGAAAGCGCCGTAGGTGCGATCCTGTTGGTAGCCAAAACGGCAAAAAAATAGTTGGAGCGCCGTAGGTGCGGTCATATCATACATGCTATGCGCCCGGCAACGACCCTGCCGCCCGGAGCGCCGCTCTCGTCCCACCTGCAGCTGGTGCAGCCAGCGTACCCGGCCGGTGCTGTAGGCTAGCGGCTTTGCCTTTACCTAAACCTCAACCTTCCCCCCGGGCTCCGGAACACCAAAGCTATAAGCTAAACTAAAACAATCCGTATTCCTTCCTCCGGATTTTAATTTGCATAAAAAGACTTGACAAGAGCCAGGGTGCTGCCGGGGAAACTTGTCAAGTCAGGCCCCGGCGGCACCACCCGCGGTGCTCCTGCCCGGCCACCTGGAGACTTGGCATACCTGGACCCTTGGGCTCTCCTATATTCCGCACCTACGGCGCTCCTGTTTATTTTTGCGGGCTATGCTACCAACATTAGCGGGCCTCTGGCCCTCGCCGGGGGGATCAGCCTTGGGGCCACCGCCGGGCCACCTGGACTCTTGGAGCTTGGCTCCCGAAGGAGTCCACCCAGTCAGATATCACCTTGGAGCACCGCTCTGGTCCCACATTTTGCCTTTTGCGGTTTTCGAGCCCCTGCATAAGCCGGGCAG
>CAJXXJ010000748.1 GCA_913062745.1 uncultured Phaeodactylibacter sp. | reverse complement strand
GCATCCGCCCAAAACTTTTCCAGCAGCGCCTGCCATTTTAGGAAAATTCCATTCACTTTCCCGTATCAATCACCGAATACGGCTTTTGCTCCGGATGGGTTTCCTGTACCGGTGGCGCCCACTTCCTGTCTTTTGGCCAGCCGCGGTTGTGGTTGTAATAATAAACTCCCGTGCCTTGTTTGCGGGCAGACCATAGCGTAAGGCCAAGGGTAACCACGCCGCTCAGTAAAAGACCGCCGTACCCGATACGGTCTACAGTAGGATTATCGATAAACATACCTGCTGCCAGCCCGGCTACACCAACAATGCCGACCGGAACGCGACTGCGCTGTAGCTTCATGCCCATATGGTAATGCCGGTAGGCCCGCTCATCTACCATTTTGAAATACAGGTTCAGCTCCCTTTCTGTCACCACACTGTCGCCTATGGTCCAGTAGTTGTTTTCAAGAAAGCGGGTCTGATGGTAGCGGACTTCGGGGAGCGGCTGTGTGATCTGGGAGAAAGCCTGGGCAGCTAAGAGCGCTAATGCGGAGAGGGACAGTAATCGCTTCATAGTCTTAAGGTTTTGGTTAATATGTCAACACTGAAACCCCAAAGCGGTTCTCGCTAATCAGCTGCTATTCATGGTATTCCGCCTTCAGCGGCGCCGGTTATGCCGTGATTGGGATTGCATACGAATCCGTCTACGGCGACCGTTGGCAGGTTCGCTTGCGCATACGCGCCACTGCATTGCACAAATGATAGCGCTGCCCGTTGCATAGTCGAAGACCAAACCAATTATGAGCAGCAAACGAAAAACATTTATCCTTGTCCCCAGCCTCATTGCAGCCTTCGGTGCCATTGCCATCGTTGCCGCCGACATCATCGGCATCATCGTAGTAGAAAAGCATAACCCCATCAGCGAAACCGTCAGCAAGCTCGCCATCGGTAAGTATGCCTGGATACAAGACCTCGGGCTGGACCTCTTCGCACTCAGCTGGCTCAGCCTCGCTGCCGGACTCTATCGCCTCAGGGAGGGAAAAGGCTGGAAATGGAAACTCGGCCTTCTTCTAATGGCTCTTTTGGCGGTTGATTTCGTCCTCATCGCCGAGCACAATCAGTACGCTACGGAGGCTACGAAGGAAGAAGCTATCCACACCCAACTTGTTTATGCACTGGGCGGGCTCTTTCTGCTCATCTGCGGCCTTATGGCACCCGGGCTAAAGACTTTCGGCAAAGGCTGGCGCAATTTCAGCCTGATCTGCGGCGGCGTTTGGCTGCTTACCGCACCTTTCTTCTTCGTGATCAGTACGCAATACGATGGGCTGTACGAGCGGATTTCCGGCAGCACGCTGGTGGTCTGGGTGCTGGGGGTGGCTTATCTGTTGTACCAACGGGGATATCAGGGCAGTCAAGCCGGCATCGTCAGATAAGCCTGTTTGGCAAAAGCCCTACAGTACGCTTCCTGTTTCGCCGGCAGCTGTACCTGAAAGCGGACCTGTCATTTCTCATCTGAATCGCGCAATGTTTTTATGATTTTCTAAATTTCAATAAGAATATTAATGGAAAGCTGGTAAAAAGCCCTATCTTTAAAGGGTCTAAAACCCCAAACGATGAAACTTTGGCTCCTGCTCTTCAGCTTTGTTTTTCTGCTGAATGTTAATTCTGCTTGCGCACAGGACAACTGTGATACCCTGATTCTTTATCCGGACCTTGAGCTGATCGTGAATGTAGACAGTGTATATGACAATACCCTCTACGCCCGGCTCTGTGGCGGCGCATCTGATCAAATAGAGGCTATTCCGTTGAAGATGATCAAGACCGTAAATGGCTCAGGGCTTTCGGGCCTTATCACAGATAAAAAAGAAGGGAAGCCTGAATCAGCCCCTGACATCAAAACAACATCTGTTCCCAAAGGATTTTCCGCGATCGGAGCATGACTGTGCGTTCGTCGATTGTAGGCTTATTTTGGTGCTTTTTCTGCTCAGGTAAGCTTACCCACCGCTGCGTAAACGGGAAATACCGCGCAGTCTAATAAAAATTCTTTCGTAATCTATTGCATATTATCTCTAACTCCCACAACTTGCCCCAAAGTTGCCACTAATGGCAGCATTGAAAGATGAAGCAAAACCTTAGCGTGCTGGTCCTCACCGACCACCGCAACCACAGCGAGAGCAACTCGCTTTATGCCCTTTGTACCGAGCTGCGCCGACAGCCGGGAGTACAGCATGTACAGGTCGCAAGCCGGTCTAACCCTGCCAATGACGACTTCTTCTATCATTTCCGGTCCACTCAGCTGCGCGCCTGGGCGCTTGAAGGAGAAATGTCCTTTGTTCACGCCAACTACCGCTTCCTGCAGGAAACGGTCCCGGCGGATGTGCGTGACTTCGACTGGATCTGGTTGCGCCTGCCGTATCCGGTCCCGGAAGGTTTCTTTGACTTTCTGCGCCGCGAAGTAGGGGAGGAGCGCATCTTCAACCGCCCGAGCGGCATTGAAGAGACGGGCAGTAAGGCCTTTCTCACTCAATTTCCCGAATGGTGCCCGGATGTTCAGCTTTGTCATACCTACGAGGAGGTAGAAGCGATGCAGCGCCGCTATCCCATTGTGCTTAAGCCGCTGCGCAGCTACGGCGGG
>CAJXXJ010000747.1 GCA_913062745.1 uncultured Phaeodactylibacter sp. | reverse complement strand
ACCCGCACGGGTGAGGGCACCTTCTACGATGTCACCGATGTGGTGAACTGCGGGCTGCCCGTCCCGGCGGACAAGATGATTGGCGCGATGAACAACAGCGACTATGCCAATGCCTGGCTCTGTGGCGCATTTGGGGAAGTGACCGGCCCCAAAGGGACGATTACTGTTCAGATCGTGGACCGCTGCCCCGAGTGTGCCCCCGGTGATATCGACCTGAGCGCGCTCCGCCAGGGAATAGTGCAGGGTATTGGTATCCCGGAAGGGGTTAGGGTAAACGCCCAGGATGGCAAAAGATGCCTCCTGTTCTACCTGTTCTGCGTTGGTAATCGTAGCCGGAGGATCATTCGGTGCCGGAATGTCTTGCACCGCCTTGGGAGCGGCCGGCTCAGCGGCAGCCTGCAAACGGTTTTCGCCGTCCAGGGTAAACCAGCCTTGCCCAAACGTCTCTTCTTCCACTACCTGAGCGATGTCTGTAAAGAACCAATCTGCCTGCGCACTGCCTTCCTGTAGGTCGAGCACAAAGTAACCGTGCCGGATCAGGTCCGTGTACTTCATGTGCGGGTTGGGGTTGCCGAGGTTGAGCGGCGCCTGTTGGATCGGTGTGTTGATCTGTTGCTGAAATATAGTAGCTGTCGGCAGGTCCAGGTTTTCGTCAAAGTTGGCAGAAGTGACGCTGGGCGTGGCAAATTCCACCGCGATGGAGCCGGCACCGGAGGCCGGGTCGTAAGTAGGGGAGGGGTTGTAGAACGGAATTTCTCCTACTCCCGGAATGCTCTGGAACTGCAAGTCGACCGGTGCGCCGGTAACATCAAAAGCAAAGGTGCTGTGGAAGTCGCCCGTCAGAATGACGACGTTGTCGATTTCGCTTCCTTCAATAAACTGAATGATGGTGTCCCGCTCTGCCGGGTAGCCGTCCCAGATATCCAAAAAGAGGCTTTCCAGCGCCTGGAAGGTGGTACTTTGGTCAATCAGCGCTGCCCATCCTACGTTGAACTGAGAGAAAATAACCTGCTGGCCGATGACTTTCCATTTGGCCTGCGAGCTGCCCAGCTGCTCCAGAAACCACTCGCGCTGCTCCTGTCCCAGCAGGGTGCGGTCCGGAGCGTAGAGCTCGGGGGCTTCTACGTCAAGGATTTGCTCCTCCCGGCCTTCCAGGCGGGTATCCAGCATGATGAGGTCCATCAGGTTGCCGTAGCGGATGGTACGGTAGATGCTTTCGTCCTGGTTTTCCCGGATAGGCATCCACTCGAAATAGGCTTTTTTGGCCACACTCACCCGGGTGGCCCATTCTCCTTCTGTGCCTTCTGTGTGGTTTTGTGCACCATCGGTATAGGCGTCATTCGCACTTTCGTGATCATCCCATACAGCGATGAATGGATGTTGCTGATGTGCCCGCGCCAGAGCAGTATCGAGCCGGTAGGTGGAATAGCGGGCGCGGTATTCTTCCAGTGTGATGAGCTCTGCGTCCGGTTCTACCAGGCGGTCATCAAACAGGGCGCTGTCTCCGTACTGGCCGTTGGCATATTCGTAGATGTAGTCGCCCAGGTGCAGTATAGCGTCCAGGTCTGTGCGTTCTGACAGGCGCTTGTACGCATTAAAGTAGCCGGCCTGGAAGTTGGAGCAGGAGACGACTCCGAGCTTGAGCTGCCCGGCTTCGTCAGCTGTTGGTGTGGTCTTTGTTTTTCCGATCAGGGAGTTGGCGCCCAGCGCGGAAAAAGCATAGTAGTAAGTGGTGCCGGATTGCAGCCCGTCCACATCTACCTTGACTGTGTAATCCCGCTCCGGGCCGGTGGTGAAGGTGCCGGTTTGCACGATGTTTTCCAGGGCTACATCGGTAGCGATGTACCATGCCACCTCAATAGGCTGTCCGTCCATGTTTTCCGGGGTAACGCGGGTCCAGATGATCACGCGGTCTTCCATCGGGTCGCCGGAGGCTACGCCGTGGTAAAAGGGTGCCCAGTCCGGATTGATAGTGGTCGGGTTGCTGCGGGCGCTCACCCGGTCGTTATGCAATAAGCGGTCCTGTGCCTGCAGGCTGATGGAAACCAGCATAGCCAGGCAGATGTAAGTGATTTTTTTCATTGGGAAAGTTTTAGATCAGATCAATTGTAGCGCTAAGAACGGCATCAGATATGAAGTGAAAGTTAACTTTTCCCACGGGCTGCAAAGGCCAGTCATTATGGTCAGCTCCTTGATCATTTGACCGCTTCCTGACTCAGGCGGTATAAGCCACGATTTTAATCAGGGGCGCTCCGTTTTTCAGCATGGCTCTGGCGATTTCCGTCATTCCTTCCGCATCCATACATCCCGCTGTGGGAACGGGATCGTCACGCCGTTTTCCCGGAATACCCGGTCTACCTCAAACCGCAGGTCGCTTTTGATATCCTCAATACGGATAAACTCATGCGACCAGAAGTGCAGCTCAAAATCCAGGGAGGAGTTTCCAAAACTTACGAAGCGCACAAAGGGTGGCGGGTGCCGGAGTACGAAAGCATTGCCCCGGGCGACATTTAACAACAGCTTTTTAACCAGCTCCGTATCCGAGCCGTAGGCCACGCCCACCCCGATGCAGAAGCGGGCCTTGTTATCGTTGTGGCTCCAGTTGACGAAGCGCTTGACGATT
>CAJXXJ010000746.1 GCA_913062745.1 uncultured Phaeodactylibacter sp. | reverse complement strand
AAGCCCAGCTCCTTGCCCAGCAGAAAATGCTCCTGAGCGCTCGACAAGCCGGTATTGATAAACAAAGTCTTCGATTTGGGCGCATAGAAAGAACGGATCTCCTCCATATACGGCTGACTCGCCAAAAACTCGCGGTCGATATGTACCCCGTAGCGGTGCATCAGCAGCCGCTCCAGCTGCCCGGTGCTGATCGGTGGCTGTTGCGGAAGCTCGTTCTCTTCCTTAAAGGTAAGTACGGCCTTCTCCAGGTCGTTAAAGTAATTGTCGTTCAGGTCCTGATAGGAGCGCAGGGCTGCTTTGTAGAAGTCTTCCCCCTGCAGGTGGTGGTTGCGGACAATCTTGATCACCGTACTGATAAAGGCATTGACCTTGTCGGGCGTAACGGAGAGCAGCTCGATTAGTTTGGGCGTGTTGATACCGAAGAGCTCCAGCGGGAATATCTTCAAAAAATCGGAATTGATCAGGTCTATGATAGGCTGCAGGCGCTTGTCCGCATCAAGGGAGACGAGATAGTTGTAGTCGGTATTCAAAGCACTCGCCAGTGCCAGTATCTTGTCTGCTTTGGGGTATTTTTTGCCTTTCTCGATATTGTGCAGGTAGGAAACCGCCAGTCCGGTACGCTCAGACAGCTGCTGATAGGACAGGTCGAGCTCCTGCCGGAGTTGGTGGACTTTCAGCCCAAAGATCAGTTTTACGGTGTCTATATCCTTTAACATGGTACAAAAGTAAGAATTTGAAAAAATTTCTGTTAGAGAAATTTTCTCTAAATGCGAAAAAACATCTTAATTTGCACATGCGTTCACCCGTTGTGAATGCTGAAAGAGGAGGAATTGTACTTCCTGCAGCCTTAACCAAAACAAACCAATAACCTCATTAGGCATTTAATGCCATGGTAAAAAATCAGAGTTCCTAGCATGGAAAAGTTTGACATCAAGAATCCGAATGCATCACTGAAAGCACTTGGGATCCAAAAAGTAAAAGCCGAACACTGGAACCTCAGCCCGGAAGCGCTCGTACAGGAAGCCATCCGCCGTGGGCAGGGCGTCCTGACCGATTCCGGCGCCATCGCGGTGGAAACCGGCGAATTCACCGGCCGTTCCCCGCAGGACCGCTTCATCGTGGAGGATGCGGAGACCAAAGATACCGTCGACTGGGGCCCGATCAACAAGCCCATCGACAACAAGTACTTTCAGCAGCTGAAGGGAAAGATTATTCAGTACTTTGAAGATAAAGAGGTGTTCGTGCGCGACGCCTATGTTTGTGCAGACCGGCAGTACTCCATGAATGTCCGCCTCGTGAGCGAATATCCCTGGAGCAATCAGTTTGCCTACAATATGTTTCTGCGCCCCACCGGCGAAGAACTGGAAACCTTCGAGCCGGAATGGAGTATCCTCTGCGCGCCGGGCTTCCACGCCGACCCGGAAGTAGATGGCACCCGTCAGCACAATTTTGCCATCATCAACTTTAGCGAAAAGCAGATCATCATCGGCGGTACCGGTTATACCGGGGAGATCAAGAAGGGCATCTTCTCTGTGCTCAATTACGTATTGCCTAAGAAGCACGGCGTACTGTCTATGCACTGCTCCGCCAACGTAGGCAAAGACGGCGATACGGCTATCTTCTTCGGCCTGAGCGGTACCGGAAAAACGACCCTCTCTGCCGATCCCGACCGCGAGCTGATCGGCGACGACGAGCACGGCTGGTCCGACGACAGCGTCTTCAACTTTGAGGGGGGCTGTTACGCCAAGACCATCGACCTGAGCGAAGAAAAGGAGCCGGAAATCTACCACGCGATCAAGCACCGTGCTATACTCGAGAACATCAAGTGTTACCCGGGCACGCGCACGGTGGACTTCAAGAACAGCGACATTACCGAAAATACCCGGGTTTCTTACCCGATTTACCACATCGACAACGCGAAGGAAGGCTCAATGGGCGAGCAGCCTAAAAACATCTTCTTCCTGACCTGCGACGCCTTTGGCGTACTGCCTCCCATCAGCAAGCTGACGCCGGGGCAGGCGATGTACCACTTTATGTCGGGCTACACCGCTAAGGTAGCCGGCACGGAAGCAGGGATTACCGAACCGCAGGCCACTTTCTCTGCTTGCTTTGGCGCTCCTTTCATGCCGCTGCACCCCACGGAGTACGCGAAGATGCTGGGCGAAAAAATGGACGCTCATGAAGTCAATGTTTGGTTAGTTAATACCGGATGGACAGGCGGTCCGTATGGAACGGGATCTCGCATTAATCTGAAATATACTCGTGCAATGGTAATTGCCGCACTAGACGGGGAATTGGATCAGGTAGAATACCAAACCGACCCCATATTTGGATTAAACATGCCCACATCCTGTCCCAATGTGCCCGAAAACATTCTGGATCCAAAAAAGACCTGGAGTGACCCGGATTCATATGACAAAAAAGCAAGAAACCTAGCCCAGTCATTTATCAAAAATTTTGAACAGTTCGAATCGGCGGCAGACGATGAAATCAAAAACGCCGCTCCGAAAGGTTAACTTTCTATAGATGATTGATTTTGAGAACCAGAGCATATATTTTTTAATATGAATACGTTCTCCATTGTGAAGCACTTACTTGCGTAAGTATTTGATCTATAGAGGCTT
>CAJXXJ010000745.1 GCA_913062745.1 uncultured Phaeodactylibacter sp. | reverse complement strand
GTCCTCTCTCCGGCACAACGCAAAATGTGGTCAAGATACTTCCTGGCCACATTTTGTCTGTGGGCTGAGCCTGCGTGGGGTGGACTTGAAGCTGTTTTGAGCTGGATTGGGAGTGAAGCGAACCAATCCAGCCAAAACGGGTACTGAAACTGTAAGTTTCAAGTCCTCTCTCCGGCACAGCAAGAGCCACAAGAAGGAGTAAGAAATTGGTAGGTGAGACAGTCTGGGAGAGATTAGTAGACGACACTCTGAAAGTCGAAGCATTATTAGATGTGTGGCTTCACATTATTACTTAGTGTGCCAGCGCAAGCAGCGTAATCTGGTAGTTGGGGTAGCCTCCCTGCAGCACATTGGACAAAGTGCCGTCCGGGAAACCATCCGCAAAGGCATCGAGCACAATCTCGATCTCCAGCCCATCTGGCTCCTGATTGGGCACTCCGCCCGGCAGGCAGGCATCGGTGAGGGTGAAATCGTAGTTGACGGCACCGTTGCAGTCTTCGTTATCCGTGCTGCAGAAGGCACTCGGCGGGGTAAAGCTAAGCTGCGGTGCCTCATCGTCAATGACGCTCAAAATCTGCAGATATTGGTAGTAGCCACCATCGTAAGCTGCCCGCTGCCAGTAGTCGTCGAAGCCCTGGCAAAGATTCTGAGACGCCAGCGGGATGTTATTATCTTCTGACTCGTCGTTATCGCGGTCAATGTAGGTAAAGCCGTCCGGCCGGTGCAGCACCCACACCGCCTCGTCACCACCCTGCGTATCGCAGTCTACGTCACGGCCTACCACGAAGGGGTCGCTTACACCATCGTACTGACACCAGTTGATGACTTTCCAGGTCCGGTAGACGAGTTGGCAGGCATCGCCGCCGGCAGCAAATACTTCATCCTCAAAGTTGACTGCCAGCAAGTCGCAGCCCAGGGTATTGTAAGTTACCGAGTCGGCTGTGCCCATGGAGCAAACCACCTCCTCGTCCGCAGGGAAGCGGATTTCAAAGTTGTTAGAGCCTTCAATCGTGATCAGCTGCTGACAAGTATTGATGCTTTCGTTACCGAAGCTGTCCGTTGCGCGGAAGCGGCGCAGGATGGTCCCGGCGTTGCACTCCAGGTTCACGATGGGCGGCAGTTCCACGGCGGCGGCAGCGCAATTGTCGGTAGCATCTGCCACACCGAACAGCTGAGAAAGCTGCCCTATATTATTGCCCTCGAAGCCTTCCGGCAGCGCGCCGCAGGATACGGTGATGTTAGCTGGCGCAAAACAGGTCGGCCGGGTCTTCTCCTCCGGAATGATTTCCGTCATGCAGGTGTTGACATTTCCGAAGCGGTCAATTGCCCGCACCTCGATCATAATCGGCTCGCCAACATCGCAGCAGCTGAATTCCACAAATTCGCTCCAGTCAGACAGGCCATCTCCACAGCTACCGGCTTCCGCATCGTACTTATCGCGGCGTATCTCGAGGCGGTCGAGCCCGCAGTTATCCCAGGAGCCGTCGTCCACATCGGCAGCGAACAGGCGGCCGTAGTCGGTGCCCCCCAGAGAAACCACCAGATCGTTATCGCATACAGCTACCGGTTCCACATTATCCCGCACGATCAGCGGGTAGGTCTGTATAATCTCGTTGCCACAATCATCAGCCACCCGGTACTCCAGGATGTGCGTTCCGATTGGCACTCCGTTCACGATGCGGTTCAGGGCATTCCAGGGTACAGTTTTCAGTACGATGGTATTGGTGTCCGCTTCCGTAAACTGCCCCATATTATTGAAGATGCTATCTACCTGCAGGGTGAGCAGGCGCGTATCCACCTGCCAGTCCGAGCAGTTGTCTTCCACCACCGGCATGGGCAGCTCGAAGGTAGCGCTGCAGCCAAACGGCGTGGTAGAAAAGGTGGGGGTATCCACCTGCCCGTCTCCGTTGTAGTCGATAGCCGGAGCGCTCACGGTAGGCGCAGTAAAGTCCCCTACCTGAACGGACTGTTCAAAGACCAGCGAGTTGGTCGGGTCGCACCAGTCGATGACGGTCCATTCGCGGGTAAGCTTGTAGGACCCCATACAGGTATTCGCCCGGGGCCCGTCGGAGAAAGTGGCCGCCATATTGCAGTGCTGCCCGTCGAGCGGCACCGCGCCGCCTATGGTTTGCACAAATGGGTAGCCGGTTACTTCGGGGGCCGGATTGCCATTGGCCAGGTTCTCTACGTTTTCGTCGCAAGATACCTTCACTACTTTTGCCGGCAGGTTGATTACCTCCGCGGCGGGCAGGCGGCGCAGGGTAATGCGTTGTTCTCCGCTTACGCTGTTGCCTGCCGCATCCGTAGCCGTAAAGGTACGGGTGAGGAAGATATCCGCGCAGTTGCCGCTTTGGGTATACGTATCTTCGAATGTGATGTCGACGTCGCCGCAGTTATCCAGCGCGGTAGCAGCTCCGGTGATGCTCAGACTGGCCGGGTTGTCCAGGATAAAATCCAGATCACTGCACTGCAGCGGCAGCTGATAGGCTATGCCCTCGGAGGGGAAGGCCTCAAAATTAACTTCATTGATTGCCGTGCCGTCTTCCAGCACCGTGGTGGTGGTTTCGAAGATACCGGCCTCACCGTCTTCTGCCGGGAGGATCAGGTACTCAAATGCACCGGTGCCGCCCTGTACCG